>JBDKTH010000386.1:0-10106 GCA_039680305.1 Thermoguttaceae bacterium
GGAGCTTCACCGTTCAACCGTCCCTACCTTCCAGACATATGTCCGGATCTGCGGGACGAACCGGCTCGGTAGTCGATGCCTCCCCCGCGATGAATCGCGGGGCTATTTTCACGTGTCCCTCCGGGACAGCGCGAGGGGACGCCCCATGCCGCCTTCGCTCCCTCGTGCTTCGTGCTTCGTGCTTCGTCCTTCCCGAATTCCGCCGCGCCAAATCGTGTTGAAATTGGGCCAGCCGTTGTGCTAGGCTCATTTCCTGGCAGCCCAAAAAGGCGAGCCGCTTGGATCTTTGACAATTGACGCTTTCGAGAAATTGCCCTCGCGCTTGGCCTACGGCCCTCCGGGCCACCCCAAGCGCTGAGGGCGGCTGCGCGCATGCCCCGTGCCGCTGACCGAGCACGGGCCAGGAGCTTCCAGAACACGGAAACCATGTGAGGGGAGGTAACGATAGGTGGTACAGACCGAGCCGAACTACGTAGACACCCCTGAATTATGCAACACATCCCCACTTTCGTGGTAGTTCACTTACGTCTTTTCGCCTAAATGTAACTACCTGAATAACATTCACTTACGAATACGCGCCGCGACGCAAAATGTGCACCACAACACGTGAGGCTTTCCACAATTCTCTCCCTAAACCTGGGGGCGTTCCGCAGAGCGCCGGCCGGCTGCGGAGGCGGTTTGGAGGATCATGCCCCCAAATAGAGCTGTCGCGGGTCTCGTAAGCTCGGCGCCGCCCTACTTGATTACGGATCTTGTTTGTCTGACCCGTCCTAGGCTCGGTGCGACTGAAGGCCGCGTGACGGCTGAGCCACGGCAGTCGGAGTGTTCAAGAAGCGGCGGCGGGAGCGTGAAGGACGGTCAGCAGCGAACTGGCCGTCAGGGTGCCGCCGGTTTCCAGCCGTCCGTCCTCTCGCCTGAGGCGGCCCCCGAGGAACCGCTTCGCGCGGAGTCGCGGGTGGGCACGGACTCCTTGCTCAGGACCATCCCATCGACCTTTACCTCCAGCGTCCCCCCTCCGGCAAGATCGGTACGGATTCGAATCGTCGTCGAAATCTGCCCGGTGGTGCCGTCGGCGACAAAAATGACCGGAACCACGTGCACCGGCCGGGGGCCACTATTGGGGTCCGGAATACGAAACTCGAGACGTTTCTCGTCGCTCGTCATGCTCAGGATGCGGAACGGCTCCTTCCCCTGGACCACCAGATTCTTCTTCGTCGTCTGGCCAACCTGGAGGATGCCGAGCGAAAGCGGGGAAGGCTGAGCGGAAAGCGTGCCGATAACCAGCCCTTCGACCGCCACCGGGACCTTGGCGGCATTCGGATTGCGATCGTTGGTTACGAGCATCAACACGTCCTTCAAATACCCCTGGGGGGCATTGTCCTTCAGCTCGACCCAGAGGTCGTAGGCGACTCGCCCGTAGGCTCGGCTCGTTTCGACCACCTTCCCCTCCAAGAAAGGCGAGCTACACTGAACGCCCAAGATGCTCCAGTCGCTACGGCCAGCGTAAGTGACCGAGAGTTTCTTGCGGACACTCGTCCCTTGGTTAGTCGTGCCGAATTGAGCCTCACCTGGCTCGACGACCACGTCGCTGCGGATGTAGCAATAGACGTGCAGTTGGACCTCGGCGGGGAACGGCTTGTCGAACTTCACACGAACCGTCGCCTGCTTGCGCCCGAGGAAGGTCCGCGTGTCGATCGTGGCGATGATCTCCGCTGTCTCGTAGGTCTTCAGAGTGTCCTTGGTAAACTCGGGAATCGTGCAGTTGCAGGTGGATGAGACCGAGGCGATGTGGACGTCTTCAAGATAGATGTTCTCTAACTTGAAGCGATGCTGGACCTTGGCGCCACGAGCGATCACCCCGAAATCGTGACTGGTATGATCCTGACCGTCGCGCTCGAACATCGCCTTGGCCCAGTCTTGAGCCACGACCGTCGAACCACTCCACATACCTATCAGGATGGCAAGTAAACAAATACGCATCACGGCCTCGCGTTCTTCCTGAACGGCCATAACCGTCTGCACAGGTTCGTATCAGAGATTCCGCCCCGACCCAAGATGTGTAGCTTACTCAACTTAGTTCATAGAATCAACCGAGATTGTCCTTCTCAGCCCGAATTCTCGGCAAGAGTTTTTACCCACATGAGCCAAATACCACCCCCTATCGTTACCAAGATTGTCCATCTCCCCTGGAAGACCTCACCGCCCGGGCGATATCATGGAAGGCTCGCAGTTCCTTTCGGTGTGGAGAGACCATGACGCGAAAACAGAGTCAAACGGCCTACGCTCGGGCGCTCCAGTTGATGCCCGGCGGAGTGAATAGTCCGGCCAGAGCCTTCGGTGGGGTCGGTGGCCAGCCAATCTTCTTCGAACGAGGCGAGGGCGCGTATCTCTACGACCTCGATGGCAACCGCTACGTCGACTACATCGGCTCCTGGGGGCCGATGATCCTCGGCCACCGACACCCGAAGGTGGTTGAAGCCCTCGACATGGCGATCCGAAAGGGAACCAGTTTCGGCGCGCCCACCGAAGCGGAGAGCGAGCTGGCCCAGCTGGTTATCGACGCCATTCCTTCGGTGGAGAAGGTGCGTCTGGTCAGCTCGGGCACCGAGGCAACCATGAGCGCCATCCGGCTTGCTCGGGGATACACCGGCCGGGAAGTGATCATCAAGTTCGCCGGCAACTACCATGGCCATGTCGACAGTCTCCTCGTCGCGGCCGGTAGCGCGGCGGCCACGCTGGGCGTGCCCAGTTCCCCTGGGATTACGGCGGGGACAGCCAAGGACACCCTCGTGCTCCGTTACAACGACCCCACAGGCCTGGAAACGGCATTCCAGCAACACGGCCAACGGATCGCGGCAGTGATCGTCGAACCGGTGGCCGGCAATATGGGATGCGTACCCCCAACCCCTGAGTTTCGCCAAGCCTTGCGGGAGCTGACCAACCGGTACGGTTCGCTGTTGATCTTCGACGAGGTGATCACCGGTTTCCGCGTGGCCTACGGCGGGGCCCAGGCCGTGTTCGGTATGCAACCGGACCTCACCACCTTGGGCAAGATCATTGGAGGTGGTTTGCCGGTCGGAGCCTATGGAGGCCGCAGCGAAATCATGGACCACATCCTGCCGGCGGGGAAAATTTTCCAAGCCGGCACCCTCAGCGGCAATCCATTGGCCACGGCCGCGGGGATCGCCACACTGAAAGTGCTCCGCGACACCAATCCCTACCCCGAACTTCAACGGCGTTCAACGAGACTGGCCGAGGGCTTGAAGGAGGCCGCCAGACAGGCGGGTATCGAGGTCTCCATCGGTCGGTTCAACTCAATGATGACCCTCTTCTTCAATCCGGAGCCAGTCATCGATTGGGACACGGCCAGCCGAAGCGACACCCAGCGTTATGCCCGATACTTCTGGGGCCTGATCGACCGCGGCCACTACATGCCCTGCAGTCAGTTCGAGGCCCTTTTCATCTCAACCGCCCACACGGATCAGGACATCGAGACGACCATCGCTGCCGCCAAGGAAGTCTTGGCCGAACTGACCTAAACAGTGCGTCGCGTTGCCCATTTCTCCTCAGCCGCACTAGGACGGGAGTAGTGGGGCGAGAGGCTCCAAAGGTCGCCCCGTCGGCCGAGCCCGTAGTAGTGAGCCGCCAATTGGCCGACCGAAGCAGCCGTCGGACCCCAGAGCTCGGGAGGTAGCACAGTGACATGACTAGGGATCCGCCCACCAAGCTTGCGAAGGGCGGGGCCGGTAACCGGCGTGCCAGGAGCCAAGTTCGCCAACCAAGCCTTGGCGTCCAGCAGTTGGGACGTACCAACCGTTTCAAACCAGCCGTCGGCCCCACGTTGAAACAGCCCGGCAATGATCTGCCCCCGCTGGGCGTCCACGGCGGTCGCCAGCGTCTGAACCTCCGCCGGTGCCCGGCCGGCAATCACCTCCAAGGTGTCGATCCCCATCACCTCAGCGCCAACGCTGTAGGCAAAGGCCTTGGCCGTCGTCACCCCCACCCGAAGCCCGGTAAACGACCCAGGACCGACGCTGACCGCTACCAACTCGACCTCGGCCGGCGCCCACCCCACCCGTTCCAGGGCCGCCTTCAGCCCAGGGGCAAGCGATTGGGCACTGCGTTGCTGCGGATTTAACTCATGTTCATACAATAGGTTGGCATCGCAAAGGGCAGCCACTGTGCCGATCGCCTCAGTGGTCTCAAGGGCGAGGATTTTCACGTTATACCACTCACAAGCGGGGAAAACCGACATGAAACGCCTTGCCGTTCGAAACGGACAAGAATTGATTATTGTACAACCGCAGCCGATTAGTCCTCCAGGGCGTATCTCCCCCTCGACTTGACCCTCATGTTTTGCGACAATACACTGTGATGTGATTTCGGGGGGTTACTGGCTCTTGGTCGCATTCCCGACATGATCCCCAACCATGTTGGGACTATTGAAAGTCCGCAGACGTGAAACGAGCGCTCATCAGCGACATTCATAGCAACATCGAGGCCCTCCAGGCAGTCCTGGCCGACATCCGCGAACAGGGAGTCGACGAAATCTACTGCCTGGGCGACATCGTCGGCTATGGCCCCAATCCTCGCGAGTGTATCGACGAGGTGATGAAGTGCAAAGTCTGCCTGCTGGGGAACCATGACCAGGGCGCGCTATTCGATCCGGAAGGATTCAACACCGGGGCGGAACGAGCGATCTTCTGGACCCGGTCCCAGTTGGAAAACAGCGGCGGCCATACGGCTGATGGACATCGGCGTTGGGATTTCCTTGGGGAACTCCCGCGAAATCACCAGGAAGGCAGCTTCCTGTTCGTCCATGGCTCGGCACGCAACCCCTTGAATGAGTACGTCTTCCCCGAAGACATCTACAACCGTCGCAAGATGGAGAAGATCTTCGCCCTGATCGAGCGCTACGTGTTCCAGGGCCACACCCACGTGCCGGGTGTATTCACCGAGGACTTCCGTTTTCTCAGCCCCGATGAGATCAACTACGAGTATCGGTTGACCAATGCCAAGTGCATGGTCAATGTTGGGTCAGTGGGTCAGCCTCGCGATGGCGACTGTCGGGCATGCTACGCAATCCTGGAGGGAGATCTAGTCCGGTTCCGTCGTGTTGCCTATCCTTTTGACAACACCATCCAGAAGATCTACCAGATCCCGGAACTCGACAACTTCCTTGGCGATCGGCTCCGCGACGGCCGGTGATCCCCGGCCCCCACCACGCAACCGATCTCCCGGGTCCTCGCCCCCTCCTCGGTCGGATTCGACGTGCCGACAGGTCGTCCTGGCACAATAAGTTCGCGATTACGGCGAACCATTGGATAGGCTCCGACGTTTCTCAATTGACGACTAGCCTTGCCACCCCTCCTATGGTCAGTTGCCGAGATTCCACGGTTTAGCTAGTTGCCATTGCAAGTTTTCGTCGTACCGAGACAATACATTAGGCGCAAAGCCATTGCCCTAGCACATTCTTCCCCCCGATCACAAGCGATCCTCGGCAGGTCGCTCGGGGGCTAATGCGACCGAAGGTTTGAGCATGTCAGCAAAAGAGACGCCCCGGATGTGGGCGAGGTTTATTGTCTTCATTGTCGGCTCGTTCGCGGTCCTCATGCTCAACATGTGGATCATGAACATGCTATATCCGCAAGCGGCAAAGAAGACGCGGCCAGCGGAGAAGGTTGCGGCCCAACAGGCGGTTGAGAACGGAAAAAAGACAACCGAGCCCAAGAAAGATGCGCCGACTGCCAAGGTCGAACAGGCCGCCAAACCTGCCGAAGAGGTGAAAAAGCCAGCAGAGCAGGAGATTAAGACGGAAGTCGAGCCGGGTCCTTCCCCTCAATGGATTACGCTCGGCTCTGCCAGTCCCAGCGATCCGTATCGCATGCTGGTGACCCTGACAAACAAAGGGGCTGCAGTCGAGCGGGTTGAACTGAATGGCGAGCGGTTCCACAACCTGGAGGACGACAGCGGCTATCTGGGCTACGTGGCGATGGTCCCTATCGGCGATGAGAACGGCTACAAGGTTCAGGTGGTTGGCGAAGGGACGCCTGCTGCATTGGCGGGATTGAAGAAGGACGACGTGATCACGGCGTTTGGTGGCGAGAAGGTCGCCACGGTCTTCGATCTCAAACGAGCCCTTGCCAAGAGCAAGCCGAAACAGGCCGTCGAATTGACGATCCAGCGTCAAGGCAAGGAGTTGAAACTACCCGTTACGCTCGCACGGCATCCCATGGAGGTGATCCAGCCCGAGGGATCTGATCCCCTTTCCTTCCTTCTCACGCTGCACCAGATCGACAAACTCAACCTGGCCCCTATCCAGGAAAAGGATGCGGCCAAGGATAAGGACGAGGATAAGAAGGTTGAAAAGGGCTTCAGAGCAAGCCCCCTGATCGGCCAGGAATTGGCCGGACTTGACCTTCGCACGGGGACATGGAACGTCGTGCGCAGTTCGCAGACGGAGGCCGTCTTTAGCCGGACGCTGCCCAAGCGAGGCCTGGAGATCATCAAGACCTATCGCTTGGCGAAGGTTCCTACGGCAGACCAAAACAACGCCACGCACGGCGCCTATCATCTCGAATTCGACGTAGCCATTCGGAATACCGGAGACCAGGAGCGGCAGGTGGCCTACCGGCTGGACGGCCCGACCGGGCTGCCGATCGAAGGCTACTGGTACGCCAACAAGGTCAGCCGCTCGTGGAGCGCGTCAGGCCTGCGTGACGTAGTGGTATCCCTGGAAGGCAACGCGCCCAAGGTGATTTCTGCCCCCCAAATCGCTAATGACGATCTTGGCACGGTCTGGAAGGATCCCCCGGTCACCTACGTGGGGGTTGATGCCCAGTATTTCGCGTCGGTCTTGATCCCGCAACAGAAGGCCGGCGAGGTCTGGTTTGCCGAGGGGCATCCCTTGCGGGTCGGGCCGGTGGAAATGGCCTGGCCGAGCAAAACGGACACCTCGTTCCGTTTGGTCAGCAAGACGCACGACCTGAAGCCCGGCGAGGAGTTCACTCACACGTTCAAGGTCTTCGCTGGCCCCAAAAAGCCGGACCTGCTGGCCAAGTACGGCCTGGGCGAATTGGTCTACTATGGCTGGTTCTCCTGGGTCGCGATCCCGATGTTGTGGCTCCTCCATTCCTTCTATGCGGTCATTGGCAATTACGGCATCGCGATCATCCTGCTGACGGTCGTGGTCCGCTTGGCCATGTTCCCGCTGAGCCGCAAACAGGCCCTCGGCGCCCAGAAGATGCAGGAACTCCAGCCGGAGATCAAGAAGCTCGCCGAGAAGTACAAGAACAACCCCGAACAGCGGATGAAGGCCCAGAGCGAGCTGTTCAAGAAGCACAACTACCACCCGGCCAGCGGCTGTCTGCCCGTGTTCCTCCAATTGCCGATCTTCGTTGGTCTGTACAACTCGCTGCGGGTCGACGTGGAATTGCGGCAGGCCCCGCTGATTTCCGAAGCCATCCATTGGTGCTCCAACTTGGCCGCGCCCGACATGCTCTTCAAATGGACGAGCTTCATGCCGGAGTTCATCACCAGCGGCCAGGGAATGCTCGGGCTGGGGCCCTATTTCAACCTCCTTCCCCTGCTGACTGTGGTGCTGTTCCTTTGGCAGCAGCAGAAGATGATGCCCCCGCCGGCCGACGAACAGGCGGCGATCCAGCAGAACGTGATGAAGTTCATGATGATCTTCATCGGGCTGATGTTCTTCAAGGTGCCGAGCGGGCTCTGCGTCTACTTTATTGCCTCCAGTATCTGGGGGATCGCGGAACGCAAGTTCCTCCCGAAGCCTCCCACGGCCAGTGTGTCGGCCGACAACGCACCGCAGACCAAGCCGCCGGCAGCCGCCGTGGCGCGTAACGGTTCCGAGCGCGATGGTTCGGCGGCCCGGAAGGCTCGCGCTCGCAAGAAGAGCTGAGGACCGGCCCGCTCCGGTTGACGACGTCGGCTACCATGACCGCGTTCTATCCCCCTGACGACACGATCGCCGCCATCGCCTCTCCGCCTGGCGGCGGTGCGCGGGGGATCTTGCGAATCAGCGGCCCCGGGGCACGGGACTGCGTGATGCGAACGTTTCGGCGGAGCGACGAGACGGTTCCGGAGACAGGGATTCTCGCGGTCCGCTTGCCCGAGGCACTGGTGGGGTGGATCACCTTGGATGGTGCGGCCTCTCGGCTGCCTTGCGAGCTCTACTACTGGCCCACGCACCGCAGCTTCACCGGCGAACCGGTCGCCGAGATCCATACGCTCGGTTCCCCGCCGCTGCTGGAGGCCGCGCTCCGGCAGGTCTGCTCGACCGGGGCGAGAATGGCCGAGCCTGGAGAGTTCACCCTTCGCGCGTTTCTGGCTGGGCGACTGGACCTGACGCAAGCCGAAGCGGTGCTGGGGGTCATTGACGCCGCGGATCCGCGGGAGCTCCAGGTGGCCCTCACCCAGTTGGCTGGCGGCCTGGCGGGGCCGTTGCACGAACTTCGCGACCAGCTTCTGGATCTCTTGGCCCAGCTGGAAGCGGGTTTCGATTTCGCCGACGAGGATCTCCCGTTCATTTCGGCGGAGGAACTCCAGCAGCAAGTGACCGCGGCGGCGGGCACGATCGCTCGCCTGGCCGACCAGATGGCTTCTCGTCGCGATGCGACGGCCCTGGTCCGGGTGGTGCTTCGCGGCTGGCCCAACACGGGCAAGAGCAGTCTGTTCAATGCCCTGGCCGAACGGGATGGAGCGATCGTCTCCGACATTCCCGGCACCACCCGCGACTACCTGACCGCGGAACTGGCCCTGGACGGCGTCAAGTGCCTGCTGGTCGATACGGCGGGCGTGGAACTTCTTGCGGCCGATCCTTCCGGCGGACTCCAGGAGGCGGCGCAGACCGTCACCGAGCGGCAGACCCGGCAAGCCCAGGTGCAGATCCTTTGTCTGGACAGCACTCGTCCCCTGAATCCGTGGGAGGCGGCCCAGGTAACTCGGGATGGCCAGGCTCCGCTCCTGGTCCTGACCAAGACCGATGCTCCTCGCCGGACGGATCTTGTGCCGCATGCGGTCGAGACGAGCAGTGTCACGGGCCAGGGGCTCGATCTGGTGCGGCGACGGCTGCGGGATCGGGTCCTGGCCGCTCAGGCTTCGGGCGGGGAGGTGGTCGCAGGCACGGCGGCTCGCTGCCGCGAATCGCTCCGGCTGGCCGGACAGTGCCTGGAGAGGGCAGGGGAGTTGGCCCACCTTGGTGGCGAGGAATTGGTCGCGGCCGAGGTCCGTGTCGCCCTCGAGGAGCTGGGCAAAGTCGTCGGCACGGTTTACACTGAGGACGTATTGGACCGGATCTTCAGCCGCTTCTGCATCGGCAAGTAGGCCCAGGGTCTCGTGCGAGACGAGCTTCAGGCCGTCCGGTCCGGATTGGTTCCTCCAAGGAGACTCACCATGAGGCTGCTGCGCTGTGTTGGTTGGGTGATGTTGGGCGCGATGATCGTCGCGGGCACGCAGGCGATCGGTCAGGCCCAAAGCAAGGGCAAGAAGGCCCCGGCCAAGCGGGCCCCGGATCCGGCGTTTGCCCCGATTCAGGACGATCCGTCCTTGCCCCGCGTTCTGCTTTTGGGCGACTCGATCTCGATCGGCTACACGCTTCCCACCCGGGCGGCCTTGGCCGGAAAGGCCAATGTTCACCGGGCACCGACGAACTGCGGCCCGACGCTCGTTGGCATCAAGCAGCTCGACCGGTGGCTTGGCGATGGCCGGTGGGACGTGATCCATTTCAACTTCGGTCTCCATGACCTGAAGCAGACCGACGGCAAGCATCAGGTGCCGATCGACCAGTACGAGAAGAACCTGCGTGAGATCGTGGCTCGCTTGAAGAAGACCAACGCCCGGCTGATCTGGTGCAGCACGACGCCCGTGCCTGCCCCGGGGACGGAGGGCCCGACGCGCAAGAGCGAGGACGTGGTGGCGTACAACGCGGCGGCCAAGCAGATCATGGACGAAAACGGCATCGCCATCGACGATCTGTACGCCGTGGCCTTGCCGCAGCTGGACAAGATCCAGCGGCCGGCCAACGTCCATTTCACGACCGAAGGCTCCGCCGTGCTAGCCAAGCAGGTTGCCGCGTCGATCCTCAAGGA
>JBDKTH010001322.1:0-4762 GCA_039680305.1 Thermoguttaceae bacterium
TTGTGACACGCAGCATCTCGCGTACGAGTCTTGCCGTATCGGGGACCACGCTCACGATGTGGAATGCCATCACGTAGTCGAAGCACTCGTCGGGGAAGTCCATGTTGAGCGCGTCCATCTGCCGCAAGGCGATGTGCTTCCACCCATATTCGTCGATCTTCTCCTGGGCCTGGACGAGCATCTCCGGCGCCAGATCGATGCCGACCACGTCGACGTCGTTCCGATAGGCGGCCAACGACAGGCCGGTACCCACGCCGACCTCGAGGATCCTGGAGCCGGCGGGGATGTCGAGCGAGTCGATCGTCGAGCAGATTCGCGGGCCGAGCACGCCGGTGAAGATCCGCTCATAGAGGTGGGAGAACTCGTAGTAGATTTTACCCTCGTGGGAAAGCGCCTTACGATGCGCCATCATAACCTCCTAGCGTATGAATCAGTCTCCTGGATGATGCGCGTCGTCCTAGGGAGAGGGCGAGTGATATTCAGGCGCCGGTTGCGGGGAAACGTCAGCACGGCGGTGAGCGACCATCTTGGTCCACAAAGCGCGAATCGGTGAACCGAGCACGAAATAGCCGAAGATCAACGGCAGCGCAAGCTCGTGCACGGCAAAGACCACCACCAACGCAAAGATCAACTGGATGATGTGCTGAAAGTTGCGTCGACCGCGAAACAACTGGTTGAACACATGCGGATAACGGATCCGCGAGACCATCAGGCAGGCCACCGCCAAGGTGATCAGCGGCAGACCGATGTCAACGGCGGAGAGCAGCATCTGGCCGATATACTGGGTCATCGCCGGCATGCTCTCCCCGGTCAACTCCTTGAGTTGGGGCATGACGATCGCGAACGACGCCACCATGCCGGCCGCCGCGGGCGAAGGAAGGCCGCTAAACGAGTCGTGCGAGTCCTGCTCGTCGGTCTCCACGTTGAAGCGGGCCAACCGAAGTACAGCGCACACGGTGTAGAGCACGGCAATCACCCACAACAGGCGAGGATGATAGGCCTCCGAGATCCGCAGCATGATGAACGACGGGGCCACGCCGAAGGTGATCACGTCGCAGAGGCTGTCCAACTGAGCCCCGAAGTGGCTGGTCTGCTTGGTCAGCCGCGCCGTATGCCCGTCGAGCATGTCGAAGACCATCCCGCCAAAGACCAGCAATGCGGCCACAAACAGTGGGCTGCCCTCGGTCGTCCCGGGGCCGACTTTGGCGGCGAAAGTGATCGCGCCAAAACCGCAGACGGCGTTGCCCAACGTGACTAGCGTGGGCAACACAGGAAACCACTTCTCCCGGCGGGGAACGCGAAGCCTGGGAAGCTTCCGGAGTTTCATCACCGAGTCTCCGTATCCGTGTCAAAGCGTGCCATCACGGTCGTTCCCGCCCGAACCTTCTGTCCCAAACGAACGACGATCTCCAGTCCCGGCTCGCGTGGCAAGACTAACTCCGTACGTGAGCCAAGCTTGATCATTCCGAAGCGTTCGCCCCGCGTCAACTCGTCGCCCGGCTTGAGCAGGCAGACGATCCGGCGGGCGATCGCTCCGGCGATCTGCCGTACGATCATCCGACGGTAGGGCGGCTGGTTCTCTTCAAGACGCACGGCCAGTTGCTCATTCTCACGGGCAGAGGCCGGTAGCAGGGCATTGAGGAACTTGCCCGGTCGGTACGTCAAGCCAATGACCCGCGCGGCAACCGGCGAGCGGTTGGAGTGGACGTTGAACACCGACAGGAAAATGCCAATCAACACCGCAGGGCCTTGGACGAACTCGTCGTACGGGATTTCCTCAATCGTCACCACACGGCCGTCTGCCGGGGAGACCACCAGTCCCGGCTCCGGCGGCGGAACCCGCCGTGGGTTGCGGAAAAACGACACGATGAACACCGCCAACGCCAGCGGAGGCAGTGCCCAGGGCCAAGCCACGAAGCTAAGCCCAAGAGCTAAGGCGAGAAAGAACCCGGAAAGCAACAACAATTCGGCCAGACCTTCTCGGGCGAACGGCAACCGATCCCGCCAGGTGAACGGATCGTCTTCCTTGGCCCAGTGGCACGAGGTCTGGTTGACGTAGAACTTCAGATCGCGAGGGTCGAGAATCTCATGCGGACAGCCGCTTGGCTCCCCACGGCGTAACTCCTTCATGCCTTGGACATAACGGCGACGGAAGGTCTTCAGGTACCATCGGCGCCATCGTCCCCAAGCCAACTCCGCCCGCATGCAGATCCCGCTGCCAGGCTGGATTGTGGTCAGCTTGGGATCCATCGGCTCAAGTTCGAGTCGTTGGCGGTGCCCACCCGAGGGAGCTGTTGTCTTGGAACTGGTCGCCTGATGCTGCGGTTCGACCGGCAGATTTCCCACTACGCCACCTCAAAATCCATGGGACGCCCCCCCTGTTGAGGCGTCATTGCTCGGCTTTCGCCAGCGAGCAAACTTGTATCGGTCCCTGGCCACGGACGTCAATTCTACACCACTCGCTGTCCGCACACCATACGCGACACACGGTCGTAGCGGGGGCCGGGTTGAGCGAGCGAGGGGGCTCAGTTCCCAACCGTTCCACCGATTCAACCACGACTCAACCTGTACTCCGTAAGCTACTTGGTATCGCAGGCGTGGAGGGAACAGCCGGGGATGCCTGCACCATAGACGCCATCGTCTTCTCAGTAAACCGCGGTACGCTGTGCCAGAACGAGGCCCCCTGGCAAAGCACGCCACGCCGTCGAGGAGTCGCCTCCCCTCACACTCGAACCTCCTTCGCGACTTCCCGTTACCCCCCCTGCTGCGAGGTGGTGGCCGTTGCGATAAGCCTCGTTGGGAACTACACTTAGCTATGCAACGTTTGAGCCAGTCGGGCACCAGACGTGATTTGTGAGCGATGATTCGCGGGCTCGGCGACCGCTCGCGGTGAAGAGAAGAGAAAGGAACGGCACGATGCGGATCGCGATTGGCAGCGATCACCGAGGCTGCACTATGCGGGCGCAGATTGTCGAACTCCTGCGCGGACTTGGCCAGGAGGTGATCGACGTCGGGACCAACGAGTCGGGCAGCGTCGACTACCCGGACATCGCCGCCCTGGTCGCCAGAAAAGTCAGCCATGGCGAAGTCGAGCGGGGAATTCTGATCTGCGGCACCGGGCTGGGGATGGCGATCGTCGCCAACAAGTTCCCCGGCATCCGGGCGGCCCCCTGCCACGATGACTTGACGGCCGAGTTGTGCCGCCGCCACAACGACGCCAATATCCTGTGCCTTTCGGGGGACATCCTCGGCGAGCGGCGTGTCGGACGCGTGGTCGAGGTCTGGCTGACGACCGAGTTCGAAGGTGGCCGTCACGCCCTCCGCGTGCAGAAGATCGCCGCCATGGAAGGCCGCAACGGCCACGCGTGAGCCACGACGGGGTTCCGCAGAGTCTACTTCATCGGTAAAGTCACTGGTCATTCTGGCCACCGCCCTGCGCGGATGCAGCGTTCGGATTGCGAGTTACCACCGCCTTGGCAGTGCGGATCGGACGAGCATTGCCACTTGTCGGGGCAAGCACGGCCAACTCGCCGTGGAAGTCGGTGGAGCCCCTTGCTATCACACCCACCGTGACTTATAGTGGCCCCAAATGCGCGATTCGGTCGGACGGAGTGGGTGTGGGAAACAACACGCCGACCGTGCAGCTTGACCGCCGACGCGGTTGACCTCGAAGAAGAAAGGAACTGCCCGTGTCCAAGATCGAGTCTCCCCAAGATCTCCATGCTGCTGAACCAACGAAGCTGACGGGAGCGCAGTGGATTGTGTTGGCCGCCGCCTTTTTGGGGTGGATGTTCGACGGCGTGGAGATCGGCCTGTTTCCGCTCGTTGTCCGGCCGGCACTGCAAAGTCTCGGCATGACCGACGATGCCCAGATCGGCCAATGGAATAGCGTGGTCGTGGCGGCTTTTCTCCTCGGGGCCGCGGCCGGCGGCATCATCTTCGGCTGGCTGGGGGACAAGATTGGCCGTGTGCGTTCCATGGTCATGAGCATCGTGATCTACTCGGGTTTTACCGGCGCTTGCGCCCTGGCAACTCAACCTTGGCATTTGGGGGTCTTCCGGTTCCTGGCGTCGTTGGGGATGGGCGGAGAATGGTCCCTGGCAGTCGCCTTGGTCATGGAGTGTTGGCCCGAGAGGCACCGCCCCCGGCTTGCCGGGGCGATTGGGGCTGCGGCGAACTTCGGGTTTCTTTTCATCGCGATTGTCGCGATGGGAAAGAGTGTCACTCCGGATGCTTGGCGATGGATCATGCTCGTGGGGGCCACGCCGGCCTTGTTGGCCCTGGTGATTATCATGTTCGTTCCAGAATCGGAGCGATGGAAGGAGTCGATGAAAAAGGGCCCCACGAAGCCGCTGCAGGAGGTCTTCGCGCCAAAGCTGCGGAAATCGACGCTCCTGGCCATCGTTTTCTCGGGCATTCCCTTGATCGGCACCTGGGCGGCCGTCTCCGGTTGGACGCCCCTCTGGGTCGATCAAATCCGGCAGACCGAACTCGCGCGTCCCCATCTTAATGAGTCGCAGATCGCAGAGTTGGACAAAGCCAAAACGCCTGACCAGCGGAAGGCGGTTCTCAAGGGGGCGCTGACGGAAGCAGACTGGAAGCAAGTCACGAAATCGGCCGCCGACGCCAAGGCGTCGTTGCAGGTGGTTCTGGCCATTGGAGCGATCATCGGGTGCTTCGTTGCCCCAGTGATCGGTGGCATCTGGGGGCGGCGTCCTGTCTACTTTGCGCTCTGTCTGGCGTCCCTGTTGTCGTGTGGCTA
>JBDKTH010000307.1:0-4605 GCA_039680305.1 Thermoguttaceae bacterium
GCATGCCCATCAGTACGGCATCATCCACCGCGACATCAAGCCGTCGAACCTCTTGCTGGACGAACAGTGCAAGGTCTGGGTGACCGACTTCGGTCTGGCCCGCTTCCAGGCCGAGGCCGACCTGACCGCCACCGGCGACCTGCTTGGCACCCTGCGCTACATGAGCCCCGAACAGGCCGCCGGCCAAACGGCCCTGATCGACCAGCGCACCGACGTCTACTCCCTGGGCGTCACGCTCTACCAGCTCCTGACCCTCGAAGTCCCCTTTGACGGCAGCGACCGCCAGAGCCTGTTGCGACGGATCACCGACGAAGAGCCCCGCAACCCGCGGCGCATCCGTCCGGCGATCCCCGTGGACCTGGAAACGATCGTCCTCAAAGCGATCGCCAAGACACGGGAACACCGCTACACGACAGCCCAGGAATTGGCCGACGACCTGCGGCGGTTTCTGGAGGGCAAGCCGACGCTGGCCCGGCGCCCGACGCCCCTGGACCGGGCGGTCAAATGGGCCCGGCGTCATCAGGCGGTCGTCGGCTCCGCGGTCGCGTTGATGGTCGTCTCGCTGGTCGGCCTGAGCGTCGCCACGCTCCTGATGGCCCGCCAACGGGCAAACACCCAGGCGGCCCTGGCCCGAGCCGAAACCCATTACCAGCAGGCGCGTCGCGCGGTCGACCGCTTTGCCACGCGTCATGCCCAGCAACTGGCCGCCCTGCCCGGCGCCGAGCGCTTGCGTCAGGAACTGTTGCACGAAACGCTCCAGTATTACCAGGAGTTCATCGATCAGGCCGGTCAGGATCCGTCGCTCCAAGCCGATCTGGCCGTGACCCATTTCCGCGTCGGCGAGACGGCCGAACAACTCGGCGATCGCACGCGAGCCCTGACCGCGTACCAGCAAGCGCGAGACCTCTTCGCGGATCTCGCCCGCACGCAGCCCAAGACGTCAAAACACCGGGCCGACCTGGCCTTGTGCCACAACAACCTCGGCCTGCTCCTGAGCCGGCAAGGCAAGACCGCCGAGGCAGAACAGGCCTACCGCCAGGCGATCCGCCTGCAGCAAGAGCTAGTCCAAGCCGGCACGGAGACGGCTGAGCGAGCCAGAGCACGGAGCGACCTGGCCTTGTCGTACGGCAACCTGGCCCTGCTCCAGGCCCAGGCCGGCCGCGTGGCCCAAGCCGCCGCGTCGTACCATGCGGCCATCCAGGCCCAACAAGCCCTGGTCGAAAACCATCCGCAGGAAGCCCGCTACCTGGCCAACCTCGCGATGAGCTACAACAACCTCAGCCTGCTCTATGCCAAGAGTGACCCGGCCAAAGCCGAGCAGTTTTGCCGCAAGAGCCTGGAACTACAGGAGCGGTTGGTGGCCCAACACCCGGGCGTGTCGGCCTACGAGGGCGACCTTGCCTTGAGCTACAACAACCTCGGGGCGCTGGCTAGTGCGGGCGGCCGAGCGGAAGAGGCCAAGGCCTCGTATCAGGCGGCGATCGATTGCCAGCGCCGCCTGGTCCGTCAGGCCCCGGCGATCCTTCAGTTCCGCCGCGACCTGGCGATCAGCAGCAATAACCTCGGCCGCGTCTACAGCGCCTCAAGCGATCTGCGCCGCGCCAAGCAGTCGTTCCAAGAGGCGCGAACCATTGCCGAAGAACTGGTCCGCGACAACCCCGCGGAGCTCAACTACCGCAGCGACCTGGGCGGGATCCTCAACAATCTAGCCATGACCCTCGAGCAACTCGCCCAGCCCGACGAGGCGATCGCCGTCTACGCCCAGGCGATCGAACACCAGCGTTTCGCCCTCGACCACGCCCCAAGCGTCGCCCGCTTCCGGCAGTTCCTGGGCCAACAGTATGCCAACTATAGCCGCGTCCTCCGCGGGCAACATCGAACCGCGGAGGCCGAGGAAGCAGACGCCGCACAAAAGGAATTGTCGGTCAAGGAAACGTCCCTCGCCAAGGATTTGCGACTGGAGGAATGATCTGGAACGTAAACGAAAGGGGCCACGAGTCCTCGGTGCTCCCCCGGGAGCGGATCCGCCCGGCGCCGAGACGTTGCCAAGAATGACCATGTCGACCGCACGATCATCGCTGATTCGCCGAACACCACCGACGCCCCGTCAGGCCGCGCTGCGTCCCCGCCGCCTCGGGATCGAGCAGTGCGAGGACCGCCTGCTCCTTTCCGCCGATCTCCACGTCGCCGCAAAGGAGTTGACCGAGTGGCGCCTCCCGCACCTCTCGGCGATGGAATGGCGAGCCCTGCAGTCGCCTCCGTCGTCACCTCCGCCGGCATCGGGCCCGTCGCTGACCGTGGTCGCCTCGGAGGGATACATCGAACTCTGCCTTTCCAACGCCTCGGGCCAGTATTCCCTCCGGTCGTTTGGTGAACCCGTCCTCTCCGATGCGAACTCCGGGACCCTTCAGGCCAGCGATGGCACGCCCGCATCCGAGATCTGGTTTGGGGGGATGATCGGATCGTCCGAGAACAGGTCGTCTCTGTCGGCTTCCCCCGCTTCCGGCGCCCCAACCGCCTCGGCCATCGACGAGACAGACACCGTGTCGAGTTGCACGGAGCTGGATCCTTCGCGCACCATCCTCAGCGCCCCCCAGCCCGAAACGACCATGCCCCGGATCTCCCAGGATGACCTGGCCCACACATCACCGTCCAAAGGCCTGATCGACCCGACGCCGCGCCGCGACGATCCACCTCGCGTCGTCGTCGACCTGACCGTTGAGCGTGCCATCGCCGACCGTGCGGAGGTCCAACAAGAATCGCTGTCCACCGCCTCGCCGGATGTGATCAACGGGGCTCGGGCTCGCGGCGAGGCCTTCGACCTGGCCGCCAAGGATTTGCCGCTCGAATCGCTATCGTCCGTCCAGCCGCCCGCCGCCCCACAGGCAGTTCCAACGCCATCCCCGGATCCCACCCTGTTGGCCGAATCCGCCCCGGGCCCCACTCCGTTAGTCCTTTCCGCCTTGGCCGCCCACCGCAGCGTCCTCTCCTCGCCCCCTCCCCTCACTTCCCCACCTTCCAACACCCAATTCGTCCAGCCCTCCCCCGCGGCCCTGCCCTCCCTGACCGACGCGGCGAATCAGGGCGTCCTCACGACCACAGCAATCGCCGAGCCCCTCGTCACCCAAGCTGCCCTCCACGACGCAGCCCTGACCGCCGAGGCACTGTCCCCCACCGACGAAGCCACCGGCGTCAGGCTCGAAACCTACCGCCCACGAGATCTGGTCTTTACGCTGTTGATCGGCATGCTGGCAGAGTACTTGACCCGCGATCGGAGCAAACGTCCCCCGTTGAAAGAGGATGATGAGGTTCGTTTCAGGCGGCCTTGAGCACGCGGAAGGTATCGCCTGCTCCAGCGCATGTCCTGGGCATGGATAGTTGGCACTCTTGCTGAGCAAGGAGGTCGAGAAGGTATTGGCCGTAGGAGTAATTCTGGCTCTGGGCAAGGTTGGCTAACTGCTCCAGGGTGATAAAGCCTTTGCGAAACGCGATTTCCTCGAGGCAAGCGATTTTCAGCCCTTGTCGTTGTTCGATCGTCTGCACGAAGTTCGAGGCCTGCAGCAGCGATTCGTGGGTGCCCGTGTCAAGCCAGGCGAATCCGCGTCCAAAAACCTCCACCCGCAACAAGCCGCGTTCGAGGTACTGGCGATTGACATCGGTGATCTCCAGTTCGCCCCGGGCCGAAGGCTGCAGGCTAGCGGCAATCTCGACGACCTGGTGGTCGTAGAAGTACAGCCCCGTCACGGCGTAGTTCGAGATCGGCGTTGTCGGCTTCTCGACAATCGAGACGGGGCCCCCCTGCGGATCCAATTCCACGACGCCGTAGCGATGAGGATCTTTGACGACATAGGCGAACACAGTGGCCCCGCAGGACTGGCTGGCGGCCCGGTCGAGGATTCGCTGGAAGCCTTGGCCATAGAAGATGTTGTCGCCCAGGGCTAGCGCCACAGGATCGGAGCCGATGAAGTCCCGCCCGATGAGAAACGCCTGGGCGAGCCCTTCCGGCCGGGGCTGCTGGGCATAGCGAATCCGTATGCCCAACTGACTCCCGTCGCCCAAGAGCCGCTCGAACAATCCCAGGTCACTCGGGGTGGCGATCAGGAGAACATCGCGGATCCCGGCGAGCATCAAGGTCGACAACGGGTAGTACACCCTCGGCTTGTCGTAGACCGGCAGCAATTGCTTGCACCCCGCCCGCGTCACCGGGGCCAGCCGCGTCACTGCGACCCCGGCCAAGATGATCCCTTTCCGGCAACTGATGGCCATCCGAATTCCTCTCCTTGGAGCCTACACGTATTCAGTCAGCTGCCTCGGCAGCAATCCGGCCGTTTGGGGCATAGCGTAACGACTTACGGCGATCGCAGCAAGGTTGAATCGGGGTCGCCCCATGGGGAACTCAGCTTGACTCGCAAGACCAATCGTTTTACCATGTCCCGCCATGTTCTGGGGGTGATCTCGGCCACCTTTCGGTACACCGGCGTAATCGCCGTCCTGGCAGAGCGGCCTTTTCTGTATATCGTGAAGGCGAGGCGGTCATGCCACCCCGTATTGGTGTCAATTCTGGCGGCAGCGAGGTACCATGAGCCAAATCCAGTCTTCAGTTCC
>JBDKTH010000265.1:0-2641 GCA_039680305.1 Thermoguttaceae bacterium
GATGCTCTACGACGCCAAGGCCGGCCGGGCCTTCTTTGCCCCGCTCGACGCCCAAGGCCAGTATCGGCCGTATGAGATGCGCAACATCGTCGATCGGGTCGGCGCCGGCGACTCCTTTGCGGCCGGCCTGCTCTACGCCCTGGACAGCGCCGACTACGCCGCGCCGGAAGCCGCGATCCGTTTTGCCGTGGCCGCCAGCTGCCTGAAGCATTCCATTCCCGGTGACGTGAACTACGCCACCTTGGCCCAGATCCAGGCCTTGGCCGCCGGCCAGGCCTCCGGCCGCGTGCAGCGGTGAGGAGGAGTGGGGAGTTTCCCAAGCAGGTCGAGCGTGCCCCAACGTGATTGGGTGGTGGGGCTCGCTCGACGGCTGGTCGTTTCAACCGCGTCGCTTCGGCGGAGCCTCGTTGTGCATCCGGGCGTGTGGCATGGCCGGGTCATCGAGTCTGCGAACGCAGAAGATTCGTTCCGACGGATGGCAAGCTCAACCACGTGGCAGTGGCAAGCCTAGCGACACGCGCGTCGAAGACTCCGACACGGGAACGGGTTCTCCCATTCGCCTTACCTACGGAATCGTTCCGCGTCCTCCATCACGGCCTCTTGACCGGGCGGTGACGGAGCACCCATAATTGGTGCAGTTGCTCACGGCAAGCTGGACAGGAGGAGCCCGATGGAACCAACGCCCGAAGAGATCCGAGCGTCGATCAAGGAACGGTTTGCCAGCCTGGCTCAGTCGCCCGAGGCGGAGACGCGGTTTCCGGTTGGTCCGGAGAGCGCGAAAGCCCTGGGGTATGCGGCCGAGGAGATTGACGGGCTGCCGGCGTCGGTCACTGAATCGTTTGCCGGCGTGGGCAATCCGATCCGGCTGGGGGAGATCCAGGACGGCGAGACGGTGCTCGACCTTGGTTGCGGGGCCGGCATGGATGCGATCCTCGCTGCCCGGAGGGTGGGACCGACGGGCAAAGTGATCGGCGTGGACATTACCGAAGCGATGGCCCGCAAAGCACGCCGCAACGCCGAGGAAAGCGGATTGGTCAACGTCCTGATCCATCAGGCCGACGCCGAATCGCTCCCGCTGGCCGACGGGACCGTCGAGGTGGCCCTCTCCAACGGCGTGTTCAACCTCTGCGTCGACAAGCCTCGCGTGGTGGCCGAACTGTTCCGAGTGCTGCGGCCCGGCGGGCGTCTCTCGATGGCCGACATCCTCCTGGAGGATCACGTCCGGCCAGAGAAGGTACAACTCATGGGCTCCTGGTCGGGGTGAATTGCCGGGGCGATCTGGAGCGCGGCGCTCCTGACCATGTTGAGAGACGCCGGATTCGTCGGCGCTACGTTCCACGGCTGGACCGGCTATCGCACGTCGCCATGCACGCAGGGCGGGCTGGTCAGCGCACGCAAACCGCCTCAGGTCAACCAGTAACCAATCAGGAGGGCAGCATGTCGATCTCGCGCACGATTCGGGTGTGTCTTTGCGGGATTCTTGTCAGCGGACTTTTGGGGGCGGATCGCACCCAAGGCGCCGAGCCGCCGCCACCACGCGACGTCTGGTATGCCTACGTCGCCGGAAAACAGCCCTATGGCTCCGAGCATCTCGTGGTCCGCCGGCGGGACGATGGCAACTTCGCCTACGAGGTCGAGACGCGGATGCTGCTTGACTTCTTCGGGCAGCGGGAGGAAATGGCCGAGAAAGGCACGTACGTCGTCACCCCGCAGCTCGAACCGGTGTCTGTGGACCTCCAGTACAAGCGACAGGCGGGCACGGTGCAGATCCACGGCAAGGCCGAAGGCCGCCGGCTGGTGGTCACCTGGCAGGCCGATCAGTTGCGGCGAGAGGCGACGTTCGAGCTTGCCTGCGGAACGATCTTCGGCGTGTGCCTCGCCGATTGGCTCCGGAGCCTCGACGCGAAAACGGACTCCGCAACTTGCCAGGCGATCGATGCCAGTCTGTTGGCCCAGGAGTCGGTCCGCGTGACTCGCCAGAAACAGCCGGCGACCGAGGCGACGGCCGGCACGGTCTGGACGTTCCACTCCGACATGCTGGGCCAGGGCGAGATCGCCCTGGACCGCGAGGGGATCCGACAGGAGCAGCGGCACCGAGTCCTATCGGTGCATCTGGTGCGAACCACGGCCGACGAAGCCCGCAATCTCCGCCACCGTACCCTGGCCGGCCGGGAAGTTCTCATGTTTCCGGTCGACCCGGCCATCGGCGCGCCGGCCTCGCTGACGGCGTTGACCGTCCGCTTGAGTTGGAAGGGCGTTCCCTGGCAGGAGTTCGCCTTGGAAGACGAGCGGCAGCACCTTGTGCGACAATCGGAGCGTGACGGACAATATGAGGCGGTCGTGCGCATCGAAGCGCCCAAGCCCGTGGAGAGCACGCAAGGCTATCCGGTCCAAGGCGAGGAGTTCGCCAAGTACCTGGCCGAGACGCTCTATATCAAGCCCAAAGACGCCGCAATCGTCCGGCAGGCAAAGGAGTGGGCAGGCAAGGAGTCGACGGCCCTCGGGGCGGTGCGTGCCCTGAGTGCGGCCGTGTTCAAGCACATGCAGGGCGGAACCATGATCGCCGAGACGCTCACCGGTCCCGAAGTGCTCGTGAGCCGCCAGGGGAAATGCTCAGAATATTCCGTGCTCTTCGCCTCGC
>JBDKTH010001090.1:0-1992 GCA_039680305.1 Thermoguttaceae bacterium
AAATCCCGCTGTCGCCGCCGATCGTGATGTCGCTGCCGCTCCCGCTGCCGCCGAGCACCAGATCGTCCTCTTCATCGATGACGGCGTCGGCTTTCTTCGCGCCGGCGCTGACGCCCGAGCCCTTCGCGGCCGGCTTCTCTTCGAGACGCAGCTGGCTGTCGTCGAGGGTCAGGTCATCGTCCAGCGTCAGATCCAGCTCTTCCAGTCCCGGGATGTTACCCGAATCGGCCGGGGCAGGGCTCTTGACGCCGCTGCCGCTGAGCATGATATCGCTGCCGGCCAGTTGAATATCGCTTTCATTGGGGCCCGTCGCCTTGTCGGGCGGACCGATCACTGTGCCCGACGCCCCCGGTCCCGACTCGCCCAATTCGACTTCGCTGAGCAGCACGTCGGCCTCATCCGCACTCTCGTCATCCTTATTGCCGGCGTTGCGAGCCCGCACATACTCCTCCACGTCTTCCGCCTTGAACTTCCAGTCGGCCCCGTCGCGGTAGGCGTGCAGTTTATGGGTTTCCCGCAGGTTGTTGACGTCCGCAGGATCCAGACCGAGAAAATCGGCGACCTCTTGGGTCTTCATGAACTTTTGGGCCATGTCGTCTTCTACCTCGGTTCGGCGAGTGCTTGGATTTGGGCCTGGATTTCTCGCGGCAAGGGAGCGGTGCCGTTGAAATCCATCATTTGCAGGTCCCAGTGGATGTTGCGAACGCAGCGGAGATGGATGGCCCCTGACGCCAAGTCGACATGGTAGACGCTCATGACGTGCGCTTTGGGATCGACCACGACCAGTTGCTGGTACTTGTCTCCGACCACGGTCGACAGGGCGATGAAGTCACCGTTGGCTTGGACCTGCGGAAGGGGTCCAGGGCGTCGCGGAAGGCCTTCGTTGTTGCCCCCCGGCGTTGCGCCCGCGGCCGCCATCACCAGACCTGCACATACCAGGACACCCAGCATCACCGTCTTCATGACTCACCTTGAACTGAGCGAATTGGGGAAGCTGGGGCCTTTAATTCTATTCTAAGAGCCCTAATTCCCATTGCAAGCGAAAACGACACCGTTGTGGGGATTTGCACCTACCGTAGGCCGCCCGACGAACTGACCCATCCGGCAATCCCGTCGCACGCCCGAGGAGGACGGCATGCGTTAAGTTATTGCCGGTAATGGACTAGCGTCGAGACACCCGTTCTGTTTCCACCGCGAACGCGGGGAGCGAAGTGGGCTGGCTGCCGGTTGGCAACCCGAGAATCTTGAGGAAAAGCACCCGGAAAAGCTAAAGTGGGGCGAGTTTATCGAGCCCCTCCTCCCCACGCAAGACCACCTTCTCCAACCACCTTCTTTCCTCCACTAGTCGCCCTTCCTACAATGACTGGCGATTGGCCGTCGCCCAGGGATCCACCTCATGATTTCTCCAGCTCCCCACTCCCCCGTAGGCGTCTTGCTCAGCGGAGGCTTGGACAGCAGCATCCTGCTCGGGTATCTGCTAGCCCAAGGCTTCGAGCTCCAGCCCTTCTACATACGCTCAGGATTGCTTTGGGAGTCCGAAGAGTTGGCGGCAGCCCGCGAGTTCCTTGCCGCCTTGGCCCCACACGACCGCTTGCGCAAGCTCGTCGTCCTGGAACTCCCCCTCAGCGACCTCTATACCGACCATTGGAGTATCACGGGCCAGAACACCCCGGGAGCCGCCAGTCCGGATGAGGCGGTCTATTTGCCAGGGCGCAACGCGCTGCTGATGATCAAGGCCGCCCTGTGGTGCCAGTTGCACGGGATTCGCCAGTTGGCCCTAGGGGTGCTCGGCACGAGCCCCTTTGCCGACGCAACGGCCGAGTTTTTCGAAGCCCTCCAGTCAGCCCTGAACTGCAATCAGGATGGCCCAATCAGCCTGCTGCGTCCCTTCGAGGGGATGGACAAAAGCCAGGTGATGAAACTGGGCCACGACCTGCCCTTGGAGCACACCTTCTCCTGCATCGCTCCCCAGGGCGGCCTGCATTGTGGACA
>JBDKTH010000963.1:0-3705 GCA_039680305.1 Thermoguttaceae bacterium
TCAGCGTCACGGCCTTGCGGCTCCGCGCTCGCTGCATGCGCAGACAGTACGCTATGGGCGGGATCTGGGGTTCGGGGCGAGTGGCACGGCAGAGCGTGCCTGCGGTCCTGGGATGCTCTGGGAAGTCGACCGAGACCAGCATACCCCCATATAACCTCGTTGATTAGAATGATCACCCCTAGGTAGTCGGGAATTGCCGTGAATTGTGCAACACCTCCCCTATTTCGGGTTACAAGAGTTGCGACTTGACGTGTATGCGTAACCGCAACGATGGCTTCTGGTTGCAACTTCGCGCCGCGTCGTAAAATTTGCAACACATCACTTGAGGCTTTCCACAATTCACCCCCTCAAGCGATGCAAAAAGCCGGGCAAAGAATGTTTGCCTGCGAGACGTCCGGTCGTACTGGTTTTCGCGTGTCCGCGGGCGGCTCACTTGGGCAGGCGTTCGACGATTCCCGAGATCGCCTTGAGGTCCACGTCGGTCTTCCCTGGAAAAGCGTGCGGCAGCAGCCACCACTCCTCGGTGAAGGAGGCCGACTGGCCCGGGGCCAGCGTCTCGCGCGGGCCGATCGGCTCAAGCTCGCACATCTTGTCCTGGAAGTACCAGATCGAGATCGTCAGCCCGGCCACTTCGTTGTAGACCCGATCGGGATAGGTCGGATAGCGTTTGACGAACAACAGGTCGTTGGTCGTCAGATAGGCAAACCAGCCGGCATACGAGTCGAGCCCCAGCTTCGGCCGCTCCGGGGTGCCGAGGACTTCGAGAAAGCCGTCGCGCACGCGGATGTTCGGGTCCTCCGGCAGGTAGTTGATCACCGGTCCGGGGCCATACATGACGTACTGCTTGGGGAACCGGCTGTTCTCGGTCAACGGAATCACGCAGATCCCGCCGCCCAAAGCCAGCGTGCGACTCCAGTGACACCAGGCCGTTGGTTTGTCGGAGACGTTCTTGATCGTCTGCGTGCACGTCAGCCGCGACGAAGCGCCGTCGAGCGTAAATTCCCGGACCAACTGCGTGCCGGTCGCCTCGTCCTTTTGGCTCGTCAGCCGGGCCGTTCGCGGTCCCACAATCTCGCCGGTCCACTCGCCCAGCCAGAGCGTGGGACGCGGCGGGACGACCCGTTCCGGTCCAATGTCAAACCGACCGCCGCACGGATCGACTTTCGTGCCAGCCGCCTGTGTCCAACCCTTCTGCTCCGGATCGAGGTAGAGCGAGTTCTTGCCGTTGAGCGAATACTCCAATACCCGTCCGCCAGCCTGTGGGCAGAGGATTACCCGGGTTTTGGCGTTCCCCAGGACAATGCACTTCGAATAGCCGAAATAGTCGATGAAGCCTGCGGAGTCGTTCTCTGCCGCCTTCGCTGTCTGAGTTCCAAGCATCATCGCCGCCACACTCGCTGTCAGGAGGATGTAAGTTGATCTCATGGTTGCTTGCCTTCCCGGGAAGACGTTCGCCCCCGAGGCTTATGTTCCGCTAAGGACGCACTGTCCGAGGGATCGGGGATTTCAGCGATCATACCATGGGGCCACCCCTGCCTGCCAGGGGCCGAGGATTCCGGATGCCGCAGGCCTTCGGCCGGGCGACAAGCCCCTCGCCTCCGCTTTCCACGCCCGCAGATCGGGCATTGCCAAACCTCTTGAGCGGCATAACATTCCGCTGGGGCACGAGGGTGACTTCCGGGGGGCGACCATGGTGGCCAACGACCTGTTTGAGACGCTCGCGCACATCTATCCCAAGGATCGCCTGCTGACGGCTCCGGCACAGTTGATGCCCTATCAGTCCGACGGTCTGACGGCTTTTCACGTGCGTCCGGCTGCCGTGGTGCTGCCCGAGACGCACGCGGAAGTGATCGCCACGGTCCGCGCCTGCCATCGCCTACGGGTGCCGTTCATGGCCCGTGGCAGTGGCACGAGTCTCAGCGGCGGCTCGGTGCCGGTGGCCGAAGGCGTGGTGATCGGCCTGAACCGGCTCAACCGCGTGCTGCGTTACGAGCCCCGGCAGCGGATCGCCGTGGTCGAGCCGGGCGTGATCAATCAAAAGGTTTCGCAGCACGTGGCGGCCGACCGTCTGTACTATGCCCCGGACCCGTCGAGCGGGCCGATCTGCACGATCGGCGGCAACGTGGCGTTCAACTCCGGCGGCGCCCACTGCCTGAAGTATGGCATGACGGCCAACCACGTGCTCGGCCTGAAAGTGGTCCTGCCCGACGGCGAGGTGGTCCAACTGGGCGGCGACAGCCTGGAGATGGTCGGGCCCGACCTGGTCGGGATGTTCATTGGTTCCGAAGGCCTCTTTGGAATCGCCCTGGAGATCACCCTGCGTCTGCTTCCTAAGCCCGAGGTCTATCGAACCGTGCTGGCTGCCTACGATTCGTTGGAAAAGGCCGGCAACGCCGTGGCCCTGGTCGTCGCCTCGGGGCTCTTGCCTGGGGCCATGGAGATTATGGACCGTCTGGCGATCGACGCCGCCGAAGCGGCCGTGGCCGCCGGCTACCCGGCCAACGCCCAAGGCCTGTTGATCGTCGAGTTGGAAGGCCCGGCCGAGGAAGTCGCGGCCGAGTATCCCCGGCTGATGCGACTCATCGAGGAGTCGGGGGCCTATGAAGTCCAAGTGGCCCAGGACGAAGCCGAGCGGATGCGGATCTGGAAGGGTCGCAAGAGCGCGTTCTCGGCCGTTGGCCGGCTCAGTCCTGACTTCATCGTCCAAGACGGCGTGGTACCGCGGGGCAAACTGGGCTATGCTTTGGCGGAGGTCGGTCGCCTCAGCCAACAGTATGGGCTTCGCGTGGCCAACGTCTTCCATGCAGGCGACGGCAACCTTCACCCCCTGATCCTCTACGAAGGAAACCAGCCCGGGGCCCTGGAAAAAGCCGAGCAACTGGCCGGCGAGATCCTCCGCATGTGCATCCGCCTGGGTGGCTCGATCACCGGCGAACACGGCGTGGGGCTGGAGAAACGGGCCTATCTGCCGGAGATGTTCGGCCCCAGCGACACCCGATTCATGGAGCGGATCCGCGATGCGATCGATCCTTACCAGTTGGCCAATCGCGGCAAGATGTTTCCCTCGGCCGACGCCCCCGCGCTCACGGCCCATGGCCCGCATTACCTGGAGCGGCAGGGCGTGATTTCCCGAATGTAACCCGTGAGTCTTAACGCAACCATGCAGCATGCAACAACGATCGAAGACGTCCAAGCGGCCGTGCGCCAGCAGGCCTGGGTCCGGGTTCGCGGCGGTGGCAGCAAATCGGCCTTGTCGGCGGGAGCTAACCTTTCTCTATCGCAACTCTCCGGCGTACTGGAGTACGAGCCCAGCGAGTTCACCTTCACGGCCCTGGCCGGCACGCCGATCGCCACCCTCCAGCAGCTTCTGGACGAGCACGGCCAGTACCTCCCCTTTGACCCGCCATTGGGCGAGGCCGGGGCGACGCTGGGCGGCACCGTCGCGGCCGGACTCTCCGGCCCGGGCCGGTTCCGCTACGGCGGCGTGCGGGATTTCCTCTTGGGTGTGCGGCTGGTCAATAGCGAAGGCGAACTGGTCCGCGGCGGCGGTCGCGTCGTCAAGAACGCCGCCGGCTTCGATCTGCCCAAGCTGATGGTCGGCAGCCTGGGCGAGTTCGGCATCCTCGTCGAACTGACCTGCAAAGTGTTTCCCCGGCCACCGGCCTGGGCCACACTACGTGTCGATCTGCCGACCTTGGAGGCCGG
>JBDKTH010001045.1:0-1597 GCA_039680305.1 Thermoguttaceae bacterium
GTTCTGCTAGACTTACCCCTGGCAGCCGAAACGCTCGCCCTATCGATCCTTGACAATTCGGTCCTTTCATCTCGACGACCATCCGGTGGCCTGGGGTGAGTCAGTCCGCCCACCCTTTCGCAGCAGCCCGAAAAAGCGCCGGAAAAGGCGACGAAAAAAGGACGATCGGCAGATAGCTCCAATGGATGGTAGGCTGTGGCTAATCAAGGTGGGAAGGAGGTGAATTATGCAACACACCCCCACTTTCGTGTTAGATGACTTACGTTTTTCCTCGAAACCGCAACACTCACCGTGCCTGTTACTTACGAATGTGCACCGCGACGGAAAATCTGCAACACACCACGCGAGGCTTTCCACAATTCTCTCCCTTAATCGGGTGGGATTCCCAAGAAAAAAATGCTTGACCAGCGGGCAACCGCACGTTGCGATAGCGGGGACTCGTTCGCGAGTCGCTCATGGGACGGGGGACGGGGCATTTTTGAAATCGCCGCTTATCCCGTCGCCGTCGATCTGCCGATGTAGACCGCGCGGCAAAGTCTGTCTATCCTGCCTGTTCGGCAAAGTTGGCACGCCGACGAGGCGGGACGCTGGATTCACCTGGAACGGAGGTATCAACCGATGGCCACCACGCGGGAAAAACTGACCACGGCGGTGCGTCACCATCAGGCCGGCCGCCTGCAAGAGGCGGAGCGGCTCTATGGCGAAATCCTCCGCGTCGATCCCAATCACTCGCACACGTTGAATCTGATGGGCGTCATCCTCCATCAGAAAGACCGCTCCGACGAGGCGATCGGGTACATCCGCAAGGCGGTCCGAGGCAATCCCGCCAAGGCCGAGTATCACAACAATCTGGCATCGGCCTATCTGGGGGCGGGAAAGCCCGGGGAGGCCGCCGCAAGTGCCCGCGAGGCGATCCGGCTCGCCCCGGACTATGCCTTTGCCCACGGCAATCTGGGAGAAGCATCGTTGGCCCTGGGACGTCCGGACGACGCCGTGGCCTGTTACCAGCGGGCGATCGCGTTGGCTCCGGAGGCGGCCGATCTCCATCATAACCTGGGCCGCTCGTTCCTCGAACTCGGGCAACTGCCCGAGGCCGTGGCCAGTTTTCGTCGCGCCGTGGAACTAGCTCCCGACGCGGCCAATCATCGCATCGGTTTGGCGAATGCCTTACGCAAGCTTGACAGCGAGCCAGACGAGGTGATCGCCGGTTACCGTCTCGCGTTGGAACTCCAGCCCGACAATCCCGAGGTGCTAAGCACGCTGGGAAACGCCCTGGCCGATCAGGGACGGCTGGATGAGGCCGTAGACTGCCACCGCCGCGCTTTGGAGATCGCTCCGGAGAGCGTCATGGCTCTGGTGAACCTGGGCAATGCGCTGTCGGATCAGGGCAAGCTCGATGAGGCGGCCGTCTGTTATGAGAAAGCGGCCCAAGCCGACGCGGGAAACCCGGCGGCCCTGGCGAATCTGGCAGAGGTCCTGCGACTCCGCGGCGAGGTGGACGAGGCCATTGCCCGATGCCAACGCGCGTTGGAGATCGACCCACACTGCGTCGCGGCCCACGTGAACATGGGGCTGGCGTACTTCGAGCGGGGCGACA
>JBDKTH010001076.1:0-2117 GCA_039680305.1 Thermoguttaceae bacterium
GCCCTGCTCTTGTGGGCGATCGGCGACGAAGGACAGGCCGGCTCCCGATTCTCGCCGCTGATGGTGCGATCGTGGATCAAGGCGCTTCACAACTACGTGCGCACGATCGACGTCTACCAGCACCCGCATGCGATCGGCGAAGGCCCGATCTCGCCGAGCCAAGGGGGCGACGCGGTCATCATCCCCGACTGGTACTTCAAGCGTGAGGTGGACGCGGTGACTTTGAGCCAGGAGCTCATGCAGAAGTATGCCGGGTTCAACTACCCGCTGGTCAATCCCGAAGGCGGCATGGTCGAGTGGACCAAGCCGGAAGACTCGCTTGGACCGAAGCGGGCCCTGTACTATCTGACCGGCGAGCGATGGCAGTTCCCCGAGGCGATCTCCTTCCACAATCACCTCTGGATCAGTCTGTTCCTGAAAAACGCCGTCGGCGGGACCGAATGGCTCGGGGCGTTCATCGACCGCAAGAATCAGTTGTTTCACGCCACGGCGATGCGCAACTACCTGGCGGGCGAATCGCTCACCCGGCCCCGCTGGGAAATCGCCACGCCCACGGTCTCCCATCCCGATCTCCGCGGCTTCTGCCTCCAGTCCGATGGCAAGAGCCTGGCCTGGGTCCAGAACCGTTTTTATACCTGGTTCGAAGCCGGCCACCAGGGCAAAACGCCCCCGACCGTCCGCGGCGCAACGCTCACCGTTCCCGTAAAGACCGACGGCCTCTATTGCGTGGAACTCTGGGATACGCGCACCGGCAAGGTGATCGGCAGCTCGCAGGCGAGTTCAACCGCCAAGGCGGTGAACGTGGCGTTGCCACCGATCGAGAAGGACGTAGCCCTGAAAGTGATTGGCGGCCCGGCCGCGGCGAAATGAACGCGTCCTTCGCCGATTGTGAGGGGGCGAACGATGGATCATCAGAAGATGCCCTGATTCGTCCCCTCCGGGCTTGCCTCGGTGGAACGGAGGATTGAGTGGACTACCTCAAGAAACAAGACTCAGTCCCGTCCCCACTGGGCTTGTCCCAGTGGAACGCGGGATTGATCCACCGGCATTCTCGGCCCGAAGACCAACAACGACCTCATCCCGTGCCAACCTTCCAGGGGTATCGCCATGCGTGGCCATCTTTGGATCTACCTGATTCTGAGCGTGGGAGCCAGCTGGGGACTATTGCCAAGTGATGCGCCGGCAGCAGCGGCCAACAAACCGGTCTTCTGCTGTCGAGTGGACAATGACTTGTATCGGGTCCTGGCCGACTGCGGCCTGCCCTGCCCTCGCTTCGACGATCCGCGGACCGCCGTCCAGGAAGCCACCCAGGGCACCGGTGTGTTGCTGTTGGCCGACGGGTATCCCGCCAGCCCCCAGAAGATCGCCGCGGAGGTCTTCGTGTGGGCCGCCAAGACACGACTGCGGCTCTATGTGGAGTACCCTGCCTCGTTGCCCGGCCTGGAGGTCGAGCCGCCGCGAGGCGTCAAGTTCGAACGCGGCGTGATCACTTCCGAGGCGTTTGGCCAGAAGCTCCCGCCGATGCGGATCGTGGCCATCCACGATTGCCACTTCGTGCCGGTCAAGGCCCCAAAACCGCACATCGTCCTGGCCAAGGTGGCCGGGTTCGACACGGCCGTCTATGGGCTGCCCAAGGAGTCGTGGCCGATCCTGTTCGAGCACACCCACGAAAACCTGAACATCCTCGTCTCGACCACGAAGCTGAGCCAGTTCGTCACGGCCCGCTACGCCCCGACCGACGCCTGGCCGTCGATCTGGCGCATGGTCCTCACCTGGCTCCAGCCGGGGATGGACCTGCCCGAGCTAACGTGGACGCCGGTCGTCCGTTCCAGCTACGCCCGCGACGAGCCCTTGCCGGCCGACGTCGAACGGCAGGCGATCCGCCGCGGGAACCAATGGGTCCTCCAGGCCCGGATGCTCATCCATCCGTCATGGCGCGGGCGGAGTTTCAAGACGTACGACGAACGCTTCAACCTGCCGGCGGCCGACGGCAGTGCCGGGATGCTTGAGGGATTCCGGTCGAAGATCCGCTACGACGGCAGCCAGGAAGTCTGCTTCAACCTCCGAACCGACTGCACGGGCGAGCACGTGGCCCCCTTCGTGCTCGGCGGCCGGGT
>JBDKTH010000794.1:0-2492 GCA_039680305.1 Thermoguttaceae bacterium
TATCCTTTCTCAAGAGCCCCTTCAGGGGCGGCTGAAGCCACGACTGAAAAACCCCGTGAACGGGGTTGGTGGTCTATTCTGGAGTCGCGGGCTCCAGTCCCAGGCGTGAACGCCTGGGCTAGAGAAAAAGCATCGGACCGTGGCACGCGCCTTTCCATTATGCCCCGACCGGCCCCGGACGAAAACGGGGGAGTGTGAAATCCGGTTCCCCCTCCCAAGTGGCGATTCGCATCTCGGACGTCTCCCGCTCTTGCCAATTGCTACCCCGAGCAACGACAATGGCTGGACGGGAGCCAACCACCACCGGAGCCATTGTCATGTCAGCCACACGACGCGCGTTCTTGAAGCGGACGGGACTGGTCGCAGCGGGATTGTTGGGAGGCCTTGGCTCGGGTGGGCCGGGTGCGCTGGGCGCCCCGAGCGTGATCGACTCGCCGAAGTCGAAGGCCAGGCTGCGGCCGGACCTGTTGGACCCCAACGGGGCCAAGGGGATCGAGATCGTGCAGTTGACCACCGAGGCCGACGTGCCCAGCTCGCATCTCTACATGGAAGCCCAGGTTTTTTCGCCCGACTCGAAGCGGTTCGTCTTGCACCGCTCGGCCACGGCTCATGGCGGGAGTCGGAGCGATCCGAAGCACCAATACCTGCGTTGCGATCTGGACGACGAGTGCTCCTTGCACCCTCTGACCGAGGAACTCGGGGCCACGGCCGCGTCGGTCTCGCCGGATGGGAAATATGTCTATTATTTCGTGGACGAGACCAAGCCCAACGGCGGCCGGCTCTCGCTCAAACGGGTGAACCTCGATGGGACCGACCGGCAGACGATCCTGGTGGTCGATTCGCCGCTGCCCGGCACGCAGTTTCGCCCCAGCAAGCTCTATCCGCTCTCGACGATCTCGTCCGACGGCAAGCGGTTGGCGATCTCGTCGTTCCTGGGGACCGGCACGAAAGAGAACGAGCCGTTCGGCCTGATGGTCTTTGACCTCGAGAAGGCCGCGGTGAGCCTGGTCTATCATGGGATAACGTGGTGCAACATGCACGCCCAGTACAGCCGCTCGCTGGACCCCGAGGAGAGCCACGACGTCTTGATCCAGGAGAACCACGGCAGCACGACAGACGCCAAAGGGAGCATCGTGCGGTTGGTCGGCGGGGAAGGGGCCGACATCCACGTGATCCGCGACGACGGCACCAATTTCCGCAACATGCCTTGGGGACGCGATGGGAACGAAGCCTGCCAGGGGCACCAGTGCTGGCGCGGCCGGACCCACTGGGCGATCACCAGCAGCGGCAAGCTCATGCCGCCGGAAGGCCAACTGATCGAGGCCCGCCCGGCCCCGTTCGCCGAGCACGTGGGGATCAAGACGCCCGGCGGCGTGCGCAACGATCTGACCCGGGAGTTTCCCAAGCCCAAGTTCTATCACTTTGCCACCGACCTGGCCGGCAAACGGCTGATCTCCGATGCGGCCGAGTTCAAGGAAGGCGGCAAGATCTACGTGGCCGATCTGGGCGAGCCGGGCAAGGACCCGCTCAAGAACTTCCAGTATCTGCTCAACCCCAAATCGAGCTGCAAGAAACAGGCCCACATCCATCCGTTCCTCTCGCCCGACGGGGCGCTGGGGTTCTTCAACTCCGATGAGTCGGGGATTCTGCAAGCGTACATGATTCGCGGGCTCAATGGGGTCTGAGAAGGCTCCCGGCCGCAAGCGGCTCGGCTAAACGGGATTGACTGGCTACGTAGACAACACACTCTCGGATCCATCATGGTAGACTTCGCGCCCTTCGTTGTTCTGCTGGGACTTGTTTCTTCGGCGACGGAACTTCCCGTGATCCACGAAGAGACGTCGATCCCGCCGCACGAGACGCGGCGGTTTGAGTTCGGCACGGTGCCGCAGCAGGATACGACGATTCTGTTGGAAGTGACCGCACGGCTGCACTACCGGGGGTTGGGCGGGTCGAGTCTCTTCATGAAGCTCACGTTGAACGGCCGGGAAGTGGCGGCGGCCCGGTCGCGGCGCGTGATGCGGCTGGTCAACAAGCCGGTGGTCTCGCCCGTGGCCCCTCGGCTGCCGGCCAGTTGGTGTGGAAGCGGCGTCTGGCGGTTGATCTATGCCCCGGACTTTGAGATGGGGCGGAAGGCGTCGTTCTACGAGGACGACCCGTATACGTTCGTCCTCGACGTGACCGACCTGACCAACCCGGCCGCGGAAAACCGGCTGGAAATCACCAACATGGCCAACCGCCAGCCCACTTGGAAGGATCCTGAGGGCAACCTGGTGATCCAAAAACTGACGATCCGCATCAAGCCGGAAAAGAGCCCCACGATGCTGGAGGCCTCGGCCCAGACCGCGGTGATCAACAACGGCCGACCGGCGGCCGGCCCGGCCAAGTATACCGGCGAACTGTTGCCCGGCGGCGGGTTTGCGATCCGCGTTGGGGCGAAGCGATGGGAGTTCGCCAGTGCGTTTTCCTTCCCCGACGCGGGACTTAACCGT
>JBDKTH010000966.1:0-7229 GCA_039680305.1 Thermoguttaceae bacterium
CGCGTCGATCGCCCTTCCAAAGGATCGTCTGAAACCCGCCGAGCCGTCGGGGCCAGATCCTGGCGGTGAGGGTCAGCTCCGTGCGCAGGTCGAGTTCCGGCCGGACGGGCACGGTCACACACGGGCCTGTCGTCTCCGAGAACCACCGCCCGCCGCCGACGGCCCCCTCGATGCGCAAGGGGCCGAACTCACCCTGCTGGATCCTGCCCACGGCCGAGCCGGCCGCGTCGACGCACACCGGGCCTTTGTCCTCATTGAACCCCAACGAAAGCACGGGCCCAACGGGCTGCTGCGCGGCCACCGACGCGGCGACCAACAGGCAAAGCAGAAGCGTCAGCAAGGATCTTGGGAGCATCGCGTCATCTCCAGGAGCTTTGTGGCCGGTGCGCAACGAGCACGTCGGCCAGTGAGTTGCCTGAAGTATAGTCGGCCTCGCTGTCTGGGGGCTGGGATTCGCAGATTGTGCAGGAAACCATGGCAGATATTGCAGCCGCAGGGTCCGGCCCGTTCCTCCACTGCGTGGGCCGAAATAGCCCATAGGGACGGCTTTCAAGACCGACGGCGACGGACAGGGCTGGTGTGGTACAGTTGTCGTGGGGGGCGAGGAGTCAGCGGTCAGCAGTCAGCATTGCGGGACGACGCTGAGAGCTGAACGCTGAAAGCTGAAAGCTGACGGCGAGCCCGCGCTGTGGCCCCGTCGGCTATCTTCCCTCCCGCTTCCCCATTGGGGAATAACTTGGCCCCGGAGCGGTGAATAGCCTCGGGGGGCCGTCCTTGCACGCCCCCCATGATCGAGCAGGAACGGATTCACGGCCCCCTTTGGAAGATCAGGATCGTATCGTGTATTACGAATTCCCCTGCGTTAACTGCAAGAAAAACCTAAAGGTATCCGAGGAACACATTGGTCGGAAAGTCCGCTGCCCCTATTGTCATCAGGGGCAAGTGGCCACCGCGCCCGAGGAGAAGGCCGAGGATCCGTTGGCCTTTCTCCAGTCGGTGGGCAGCGACGGCGGCGCGGCCAAGAGCGATGCGGCCGGCGCGGGCCGAAAGCCACCACGTCCGGAGGCCAGGTCGCGCAAGGAAGATGCGGAAAGCGGGACCGACGTCAACGCCTTGAAGAGCGGGCTGATCGGCCTGGGCGCGTTCGTGGCGGTCTATGCGATCGCCTTCCCGCTGCGGTCCTGGTACGTCGGGGCCCTTCTCTGGGATCGCGGCTGGGTGCAGTTTGCCGAGGTAATCCTGGCGACCTGGGCCGGGGCGATCCTGTTTATCAAGAGCCGCAAACTGTCGGCCCAGCGCGACTCGATGTTCTTCGATCTTCTGCCCGAGAGCATTTCGACCGACATCACCCCCAGCACCGTCGACGCGTTCATCGCCCACATTCGCAAGCTGCCGGTGAAAAGCAGCGAGAGCTTCCTGGTCAATCGCGTATTGCGAGGACTGGAGCATTTCGGCATCCTGGGCGATAGCGGCGAGGTGGCCGGCCGCTTGGCGACCCAGTCGGAGATCGATGGCAACGCCGTCTCGTCGAGCTACGCGCTGGTCAAGGTCTTCGTCTGGGCGATCCCCATTCTTGGGTTCATCGGCACGGTCCAAGGCATCGGCCAGGCCGTGGGCGCGTTTTCCGCGACGATGAGTTCCGCCGGCGACATCAGCGCGCTGAAGGACTCGTTCGGCACGGTTACCTCCGGCTTGGGGACCGCGTTCGACACGACCCTCCTGGCCCTCGTGCTGAGTATCTTCATCATGTTCCCGATGAGCTCGATCCAGAAGGCCGAACAGGGCCTGCTCAACTGGGTCGACGAATACTGCAACGAGAACCTGCTCAAACGGATCCGCGATTTGGGCGGCGCCGAACTCCCCGATTCGATCGACAACAAGGCGCTCCAGGCGGCCGTCAACGCGGCCTTGGCGCCCCACCATGCGGAGCTGCGCCACTGGGGCAAGAAACTGGAGGCGATCGGCGAGACGCTCAACCAACAGATCGTCAAAGCCTGGAACAAGGTCGACGAGCGCATGCAGGCCCATCACGACAAGGCCGTCGACGAGATGACCAAGTCGGTCGAGTCGTACCAAAAAATCACCGAGCAGCTCAGGACCACGTCCGACGAACAGGCCAAGGCCATGGCCGACCTGGTCCGCCAGACCAAGGAAACCCAGTCGCGGGTCAGCGAATCGATGCAGACGGCCGGCGACTCCGTCGCGCGTTACTTCACCGCGTTGGAGGAAGGCGTCAGTTCGCTCAACCGCGTCCTGGCCAACCTCGGGGAGAAGCAGGTGGTCGTCGACGAAAACCTGGTTCTGGCTTCGCGCCGCAAGAGCGGCTGGTTGTCGCTGTTCGGCCGGAGGAATGGTCGCTAGGGCTCCCGCGTTCGCGGTCAACCTATTCTCGTCAGGGTTTGAGGCGTTCTGATGGCGAAACACAAGGAGGAAGAGGCGGGAATCTCCCTGTTCCCGTTCATGAGCATTCTCGTCTGCCTGATCGGCGGGCTGACGCTGATGATCTCGATCCTCACGATCAGCCAGATGGGCTCGAAGCAATCGCAAGAGGTGATCGACCGCTACCACGACTACGAGAAGCTCAAGGCCCAGGCCGAACGGGATGCGGCCGAACTGGAAAAACTCCGCAAGATGATGGCCAACGGCGCGAAGCTCCTGGCCGACGTGCGCGCGGCGTTGGAGGAGACCCGGCTGCTGGAGAAGCAACAGAAGGACCAGGCCGCGAAAAAGGACCAGGCCAATCGGTCGAGTGCCCAGCAGTTCCACGAGATTCTGGCCGAGTCGAACCGGCTCCGCCAGCGCATCGGCGAGCTCGAACCGATGCCCAAGAAGCTCCAGGGCGACATCGAGGAGCTGCAGAAAGAGGTGAAGAAACGCAAGGCCGGGCCCGAAGAGGCGATCGTGCAGATCCGGCCCGGCGGGAGCGGCCTGGACGTCGAGCCCACGTTCGTCGAGTGCACGGCCACGGGCCTGCTCGCGCATGAGGGGAAAGAGCCGACCCGGATTCTCACCGGCGACCTGGCCAAGGAAGACGGCGCGTTCTGCAAGCTGCTGGATCGCGTGGCAGGCACGCCGAAGGGCCAGATCATCTTCCTCGTGCGGCCCGACGCGGTGGGCACCTACAACGCCGCGCGCAACGTGGCCCGAACCCACTACGGTCCGCATGGCTATTGCAGGAACGGCAAGTTGCCCGTTCCCACCCAAGGGAACATCGACCTGAGTATCTTCCGCCGCTAGGGGCCCCCCATGGCACGACGCAACGACGATTCCGGCGGCTTGAGCCTCGACTCCCTCATGGACACGCTGACCAACGTGGTCGGCATCCTGGTGATCATCCTGTTGTTCACCGTGGTCAACGCGGCCGACGCGGTCAAGCGGATCAAGGGGTTCGTCGACGAGATCAGCGACAAGCAGTATGCCGAGGCCATGGCCCACGCCCAGGAGGTGCGCAAGTTGCTGGAACAACACCGCCAGGACTGGGAGAAACTCGACGCCCTGATCCCCGCCGAGCAGCTTTCGCTGAAACGGCAGCAGGAGCTCTTGGCGATGCTCAAGCAGGACATGGAAAAGCTGGCGTCGTCGAAGGTGAACATCGACGACGTGAAGAAACAGGTGGAGGAGCGGCGTGCGGCGGTCAAGAAGGTTGAAGACGACATCGCCGCCAAAGAGAAGGAGATCGCCAGCCTCAAGGCCCGGCTGGCCGACACGCCGGCACGCGGCCCGGACCAGGACGCCCGCGTCGTCAATCTGCCCGACCCGCGCGAGCCGCCCAAGGGGGCCAAGCCCGTGGTGTTCATCTGTCGCAAGGGGCGAATCGTGCTCGTCGACACCCCGACCCTCCAGGCCAAGGCGATGGACGCCCTGCAAGGCGCCTCGCGGGTCGTGGTGCGGCAGAACGCCATCGATAGCGACCGGCTGGCCGAGATCTTCAAGAAGAAATACGTGGGCGATCGCAACTGCCAATTGGCAATCCGCGTCGGCGGCGACGCCAAGCCCTACCTGGCGGTCGAGCCGCGTCCCGACGCGGGCGACAAGACCGAGACGGTGGCCAAGCGGCGGAACTCGCAGTTTCAGGAGTTGCTGCGCAAGCTCGACCCGAACAAGTTCTACCTCGACTTCCGCGTGTACAGCGACAGTTTCGACACCTATCTGGAAGCCCGCAACGCGGCGGCCCGCCAGGGAATCCTGGCCGGCTGGGCCCCCTACGCGCCGACGAGCGAGTACTGGCTCCCGTTCGGCCCGGACATGAAGATGACCTGTCTGGGCAAGAAGCCCGCGCCTCCGACGGCCAAGCCCACCGATCCCAACCGTCCCCCCGCCCCCGCCGACGTGGTCGACTGAGCGAGCAGGTTGGGTGGCATGCCGTCGCACGGCGCAGCCGTGGGTCGGCATGTTCCGGGAATGAACGACATGCCGACCTGTCGCTGCGCTCCATGACGGCATGCCACCCAAAAACCACGGTCTGCGTGAGACACTACACTAGTGCATCAATCCGGCGTTCCGCTGGGGCAAGCCCAGCGGGGACGTTGCCACGGCCGGCTCGCGGGCAAACTGGGCCAGTTCACCCGGGGTCGGGCGGACCAGACGCACGGCGCGACGGGTGGATCTGCTGACGGTCGTGGAGCACGAGTTCGGCCACCACGCCGGACTGGAGAACCTGGAGGGCTCCACGGACGAACTGATTCTCCGGCCAGCGTTAGACGCCATGCGTGGCCGAAATTGATGCGATCCTGGCGGGGATCGACTCACGGTCACAGGCCGTCTGAGAACGAGCGACTGGGAGACGCTTCAAAGCCAGCCAGTGGGTATCGACAGTTCGAGGAATGTCCCCTCCGACCTGCTCGTTCTTGGGCTCTTCGCCCGATTCACGCCAAGACCGTCTTTCCTCCCGGGAAGAGGCCTTACTTTCGGCGGCCGGGCTTGACGGCAGAGTCGGTCGCTACGGCCGGTGATTGTGAGCGTGTGAGTTTGGATGCGGCAGGAATGGGAATTCCTGCCCCCTCTACTGGAGGGAACCATAATACCGCCAAGAAGAATAGGATTTGGCCCATCCGGGTTGTTGCTTCTCGATCCGATGTGGCACATCATGTTCAACTAACGGAGGGGTAGACATCTTCCCGTGCACCACCTCTAGAGGGGACGCTGCTTCGTTTTTCAGGCGGCGGGTCCGCATGAGGGAGTGCTGCTTTAAGCATGAGTGGCGGAATCGTCTTTGATCGTACTGCAAGTGAAGGAGGTTCATTATGCGTCGTGAGCTTCGTTGGTTCGCCGAGCGAGCAGTAGCCATCTCTGCGAAAACGAGTGGAATCGGGCTGACATCTCGGCTTGGCGTTCAGCACCGCCGCGTGCTTTGCGAAACCCTGGAAGACCGACGCTTGCTGTCGATCGGGCCATATCCGGAATTGCCGGGGCTGGAACTGGTCGATCCGCGTCCCGGCCAATTCGACGGCCAAATCGTCTATCTCGATTTCGACGGAGCAGAGGGCGTCGATTACAACGGTCCAGTTGTGGTCAAGGATATCAATGTCCCGGCGTTTAAGGCCCCAGGTGCCCTGGCCGGGCACGAACAGGAGATCATTGCAGATATCGTCTCCCAACTTGATGCTACGTTTGCCGGCGCAGGCGTCGACTTCACCGCTAGCAAGCCCGCAACCGGCACACAGTATTCCACCATCTACATCGGCGGCGATGACTCGGCGTTTGAACAGTATGGATCGTTTCTCGGCTTGGTAGAGCAAGTCGACATAGGAAACGCGGATCGGACCGATGTCGCGTTCGTCTTTAGCGATACGCTTCTTACTGAACTGAGCCTCGCTCATGAAGAATTCTCTAGGCGTGGTCTTTATTCCCTAATTGAACATGAAATCTCCCATTGCCTGGGTTATGCGCATGATCTCGGCTCGAGCCAGGCTTCTAATAGCGCTCTTTCAAGTGTTGCGTCTGCCATTGTTACGCCAAACATCGTCTTTAATCTTGCGGGATACGGACAGGCGAGCGGCTACGCCGACATAGTCGACCTCGACAAAGCGTTTCTGTTTACGCCAGACGAGAGCGGCACAGCAACGTTTGCAGCCACCTATCCCACTAACCTGTCACTGAAGCTTTACAGGGGAGATACGCTTGTCGCGTCTGGTGGGAAAAACCTATCTGCAAGCGTGACTGCTGGCACGGAATATACAATTGTTCTCGATATGCCGGTCGGAAGCTGGGGGAGCTACTCTATTGCAATAAGCCTCCCCGGGATTACGAGGTATTCGGTTCCTCTTGATTCCCATGGCGACGCCGTGATGACAGGTTACAATATTTCTCCCAGCACCGATCAGGACTATTTCGAGTACATAGCTCCAGCAAGTGGCTCTGTTACTGTCAAAGCCGATTCGCTAGACGCTATGACTGGATTTGACACGGACCTGTTCATTTACTCGAGCTCTAACAGCCTCAAATATCAAGACACTGGCTGGGACAACGATGGCGACTATACTTTTTCTACGTCCGCCGGCGAAACGTGGTACTTTGTCGTTCGCAGCGATATTTCTGATTATGGTTCTGATTCGACCGGCGCATATACCTTATATGTTACTGGGCCGGAGGAATTGTATGCCGATTTGAGGCCAACGGGCAATAGCGTCACAACGCCTACGGGAAAGGACTATCTCGGAATCGGTGACACGATCACCCTTGCCACACAAGTTTCGAACACAGGAGACACGTCAGCTTCTGCTGGATACGTATACTACTACTACAACATTGGGGCCTACAGCTACGATTTGGGTGACAAGTATTCATCTGACTCATATGGTTCGATATCGAGCGGCTATGCCTCGCCGGAATCAGGGACGGCAACTGTCAGCAGTTCGTGGGATTCAGGAACCTACTACTTTTCCCTGTATGTAGACGCCACTGACACGACGGACGAGGGTGACAATGAAGATAACAATCGGGCCAACATCGGCACAGTAAAGGTGGATGCGGACCCGCCTAGTGCGCCGAGTGGTCTCAGTATGTCGCAAGGCGACTCAGGGCCATTTCACGATGGCATTACGTCTAGCAGAACAGTTGCCTTCGACTGGTACGATGTGAGCGATACAGGCGGCAGTGGTCGAAAGGGCTATTACGTGTCAACGTCGGATTCCACCCCTGATGAAAATGATCTGTTCACCACCAATAACAAATATCCATGGGAATTTACCAGCGATCAGTCGGGAACGTTTTACGTGTGTGCCGTAGAC
>JBDKTH010000904.1:0-3528 GCA_039680305.1 Thermoguttaceae bacterium
TTATCACGACACACACCGCAAATTTCCCGCCTATCAGTATAACGTGGCCGGGACAAGCTCTTGGCTGGGGCACGGGGCGTTCACGATGATTCTGCCGTTCATCGAACAGCGGCCGGTCTACGACAAAGTCGATTTCCGGTTGGCCTGGGATAGCGGCAGCCAGCCCAACGCCACGAAGATTGCGACGTTCATCTGCCCCAGCGACGTTGCCTACCCGGACCAGAGCCGACCGGGGAACAATTATGTCGTGTGCGCCGGTGCCCGGGTGAACCTTTACGACACGGGAAACCCCGTTGACGCGAGCGGCATCTTCGTGCGTTATCGCGAGTCGAGCTTCGCCGACATCCAGGACGGCTCGTCGAACGTCATCATGCTCAGTGAACTGCTCAAAGGGGACGGCAATAACGGCGCCCTGAACAAGGAACGCGATTTCACCTACCAGTTGTCCGGCTATACGGACCAGTTTCCCTCCCAGAGCCAGATCGAGTCCCTAGGCGCCACCTGCGACGGCACGGCCAACAGTTGGCACAACAGCAACGCCGGCCGGGAATGGATGGCCAGCTTCCCCGGGATGCTCGCGTTCAACACGGTGGCCCCGCCCAACTGGAAGCACGTTTCCTGCTGCACGGGAAGCGACTATGGCTACACCTGTGACCGGAACGGCATCGTGCCGCCGCGGAGCAAGCATCCCGGCGGGGTCAACGTGGCGCTGGGCGATGCCTCGGTGCGGTTCATCTCCGAGACGATCGATCTGCTGACCTGGCAGCGGGCCGGAGCCCGCGCCGATGGCAACCCGATCCAATTGGGTAACTGAGCCGTGCGGCGGTTCCGGACGCAGGGGCTCTGTTTGGTTGACGATCCAACGCGAGGGAGTGACGCATCATGTGGCTGAAGCGGTGTCTTGTGGTTTTGGGGCTGAGCGTGGTGCTCGGCTGCGGCGGGGAGCGAGTCCAGTCGGTTGAGCCGCCGAAGAACCAGAGCAAGACGGTTTTGGAGTCGGTGGCCCAGACGGGCATCCTCAACAGCGGCATCATGGTCGTCAAAGAAGAATTGGAGAAGATGAAGGCCACCGACGCCGCCAAGGCTGAGGGCCTGCTCAAAGACCTCGACCAGTTGGAGAAGATGAACGACGCCGCCCGGATCAAGGCCAAGGCCAAGGAGATGGCCGCCAAGTTCTAGAGGTCTAGCGTAGTGTCGCTCGCGGATCGCGATTCTCGGGTGGCATGCCGTCATGGAGCGCAGCGACAGGTCGGCATGACGTTCGGCCCCAAAACATGCCGACCCGCGGCTGCGCCGCGTGACGGCATGCCACCCAACCTGCCTGTCTTGCGCAGGACAAGCACCGCCATTTCCGGGATACTACACTAGTTCTGGATGAGCGAACGGCACGGCGGAGCGTGCCTGCTACCTTGGGCTCAGGCGGCCGGCTTCTGGGCGACGGCGTAGAGGTAGGGGTTGAGCGAGGGATCGTTGTACATCTTGAACTGCCGGTAGACCTTCAGGCGTTTCCGGCCGGCCACGATGTCGTCCAATAGCTCGATGAGCGAGCCCGACAGGTCGCGGAGTTGCTCATGGAGGATCTCCAGCTTGGCGCGAACCATGGCGCGATGCTCATCGTCGGCGTCGTCGCGCGCGAGCTGCTCTTCCATGTGGTAGATCCGCAGGGCAAGGATCGAGAGCCGGTCGATGACGCTGCCCGGGGTCTCCGTGTTCAGCCGGGCGCCGGGACGCGGACGGGCGCCCCAGGCCTCCAACTGGTTGATCAGGCCGATGTCGATCTTCTCGATCAGATCGTTGCGCTGCTGGTTGAGCTGATCGATCTTGCGCTTGACGCTGGCGATCCCTTCGTCGGTGACATCGGGGCTTCGGGCGATGTCCTCCTGGTGCCAGAGGAGATAATTCCGTTGGTGTTGCTCACAGACCAGATGGAGAAACCCATCGTACGGATTATTGGTCTCCGTGCGGTGCCACTGGTCGACCGTGGTGCGTTGCAGATCGGTGATCGTGCGAACGTCGATCATCACTCCCTTCCCCCGAGGACAAGTCAGAACAAGACGCTATCGGAACGGCCACTCCGCCCGAGAGACTTCCAGGTATAGGCCCTAAAGGGCGGAGCATAGCGTCTCCCGCCATTCCGAACAAGACGAGAAGCGGGAGGTCCGAATCCGGGATGACAGCAGGTAGGGCGGTGCCGACCTTGGAGGTCAAAACCCACCAGAGTCATCTCCCCGGACGCTGCCGGTTCAACTAGAATAGACCGCGATGACGACAGCCTCCCCCCATCCCGTCCCCAAGGTTTCGGCGCAGACCGTCTTTCTGGCCATGGTTGTCTTTGGTTCTTGTGCAGTCATGCTGTATCTGGGTTTGTTTGCCGACCGCGGTCCGAACGGGCATGCGGCGGCGGCCGTGTCGCAACTGCGCCTGGAGGACATCCCCTTCAATGGGGCCCGGGCCTACGGGTATCTCCAGCAACTCTGTGCCCTGGGACCACGGCCCAGCGGGTCGACCGGCATGGAGGCCCAACAGAAGCTGCTGGTCGAGCATTTCCAGAAGCTGGGGGGGGCCGTCGAGTTCCAGCGGTTCCAGATCCGGCACCCCTTGAACGGCTCGCCCGTGCCGATGGCCAACCTGATCGTGCGATGGTTTCCCGAGCGGAAGACGCGGATCCTGCTGTCGGCCCATTACGATACGCTCCCGTTTCCGTTGCTCGATCCGCAGAATCCGCAGGGAGTCTTCGTGGGGGCCAACGATGGGGCCAGCGGGGTCGCCGTGTTGATGGAGCTGGCCCAGGAGATGCCCAAGCTTCAGACCGGCTTTGGCGTCGATTTCGTGCTCTGGGACGGGGAAGAGTTTATGTTCAAACCCAACGGCCGCTTCTTCCTCGGCTCGGAGTACTTCGCCCGCCAGTATGCCCAAAAGCGCACCCCGTATCGCTATCGCTGGGGGATCCTGCTCGACATGGTGGGCGACGCCGACTTGCAGCTCTACCAGGAGCGGAATAGCATGTGGTGGGCGGACACGCGCCCCTTGGTCGAGTCGCTTTGGGCGACCGCCGCGCGCCTCGGCGTGCGCGAGTTCATCGCCCAGAAGAAGTACGAGATCCGCGACGACCACTTGCCGCTACACGACATCGGCGGGATCCCGATCTGCGACATCATCGACTTCGACTATCCACCCTGGCACACCCAGGGCGATACGCCCGACAAGTGCTCGGCCCTGAGCCTGGCCAAGGTCGGCTGGGTGGTCCACGAGTGGCTGAAGACCGTCCCGCTGGAGGAGCCCCGCACGAAAAAAGGGCTCTGGGAACGTTGAGGGCTACGCCTTGAAAGGTAGCAAAGCACCATGGGCGCCGACGATTTCTGGCTTTCGCTCGGGTTCGCGATCATCCTGCTAGCTGCGTCGGCGGGCATGCTCTGGTCGCACGTGCACACGTGGCGGCGTTTTCAATCGCTGTCGCTCGAACCAAGGGAGCACGACTTCCGACGCCGGCAGTTCCGCCGCCGCATGCAGTCTAGCGCCATGCTGGGG
>JBDKTH010000195.1:0-2873 GCA_039680305.1 Thermoguttaceae bacterium
GCCTGACGCTCCAGCATGCCGATAAGATCGATGCCTACGAGACGGCACACGGGATCGGGTAGAGCGTTCAACTTCGGACTTCGTCTCGCCCCAGCGTCGACACGGCCTCGAACTCCAGTTGCGTCTCGCACCACCGGGCCACACGGAACAGTGTCGGCTCGGCATAGTGCCGCTGGACCAACTGAATCGCCGCCGGCATGCCGTCCGAGGCCAGGCCGCAGGGGATCGAGATCACGGGCACGCCCAGATAGCTCCAGGGGGCCTGGTTGCGATTGTCGCCCGTGGTGGCCAGCGTGGCCGGAGCCGTGGTGTTGGTCGATGGCATGACCAACGCGTCCACGCCGTCGAACAACGAGCCGATCCGGGCGCGGAACTCTCGCTGATGGTCCAGGGCGTGGGCGTAAGCTTCCGCACGGAGGCTCAGCCCTTCGTCCAACAAGCCGGCGATCATCGGCCCATACGCCTCGCGATGATGGGTGAACGATTCCCGATGATAGGCGGCCGCTTCGACGGCCATGATCCGCCGGTGCAGCGGCAGGATTTCGGAGAATCCTTTCGGTAGTCCGACCGTCTTGATCTCGGCCCCCGCTTTCCGAAGCTTCTCCATGGCCGCGGCCGTCGCCTCGCGAATCGTTTCGTCGGTCCCGTCAACGAACCACTCCTCCACCCATCCCAATTGCGGCGCACGTGCGTCAAACGACCGATCCTCCAGCGGCGACGGCGCAGGGGGCCTGGGCCAGCCAAACTGCGACGGCCAGGGAAGATGGGCAAGCAGGAGTTCCAGATCGCCCACCGTGCGTGCCATCGGGCCGGGGTGATCCAGGTGATAGCTGACCGGCACGACGCCTTCCGTCGCCACGCGGCCAAAGGTCGGCTTGCAGGCGGCGATGCCGCAGTAACTCGCCGGGCGCACCAGCGATCCGCCGGTCTGCGTGCCGATCGCGGCCAGACACATCCCCATGGCCACGGCCACCGCCGATCCGCTGCTCGATCCGCCGGGGGTGTGTTTTAGCTCGGGATCCCAGGGGTTGCGCGTCGGCGGCGGATCAAAGCAGGCGAACTCGACCGTGACCGTCTTGCCCAGGATGATCGCCCCGGCCTCGCGCAAGGCCGCCACCAGCGGGGCATCGGCCTTGGCCCGATGACTCTCTCGCAGTGGCGAGCCACATCGGGTAGGAAACGACGCGACGTCAATGATATCTTTGATGCCGATCGGAATCCCGTGCAACGGCCCCAAGTACTCGCCGCGAGCCGCCATATCCCCCAGCTGCCGAGCGGTCCGACAAGCCCCCTCTTCGTCAACCACCACCCATGCCCGAAGCTGGCGATCGTACTTGCGGATCTCGTCCAGACACTGCTCGACAAGCTCGAGCGGGGTGACCTGGCGACTGCGCAGTTGCTGGGCGGCGTCGACGATCGAGCGGGGGGGATGCATGGGACTGTCCGATTCCGTTCCTGGTGCGACTGGGGTAGAATGGGCCGTTTCGCTCCTGAAGACGTTCCATCTCAATCTTATGCACAAAGCAAACCCAAGCCTAGCGATGCCCAATCTGTCTTCCCCACGATGGCTCCCGTTGGCCGATCAGGTCCTTCAGGGTCACCGGCTGACGGCCGACGAGGGCTTGGCGATCCTACGATCGGCCGATGCCGAACTCTTGGAACTCCTGGCCGCCGCCTACCGGGTCCGCTATCAGGCCTGGGGCAATCGGGTCCACCTCAATTTCTTGATGAACGCCAAGAGCGGGATGTGTGGCGAGGATTGCGGCTATTGTGCCCAGTCGCGTGTCTCCGAAGCGAACATCACCAAGTACAACATGGTCGACGAGGGCCAGATCTTCGATGGTGCCCGCGTGGCTGCGGAGCGTCAGGCCAGGACCTACTGCGTGGTGATCTCCGGCCGGGGGCCGCAGGAGCGGGAAGTTGATCTGATTTGTTCCGTCGTGACGCGGATCAAGAAGGCGTTCAGTTTGAAGATCTGCGCGTCGGTCGGGCTGCTCACTCCGGAAAGCGCCGGCCGATTGAAGGCGGCGGGCGTCGACCGCGTCAATCACAACCTCAACACGAGCGAGCGACACTACCCACGGATCTGCACGACCCACAGCTACCAGGACCGCCTCGCCACGCTTCGCGCCGTGCATGCCGCCGGCCTGGAAATCTGCTCGGGCGGGATCGTCGGGATGGGCGAGGAGGATGTCGACGTCGTGGATCTGGCCCTGCGGTTGGCCGAGTTGCAGGTCGAAGCGACGCCGATCAATTTCCTCATCCCGATCCCTGGGATCCGCCTGGAGAAAACGGCCAATGCCCTAAACCCCTTCTACTGCCTCAAGGTCTTGGCCCTGTTCCGGCTGGCGAACCCGAGGGTCGAACTGCGGATCGCCGGAGGACGGGAGATCCATCTGCGCAGCCTCCAGCCGTTGGGGCTCTTTGCCGCCAACTCGATCTTTGTCGGCGACTACCTGACCACCGCCGGCCAGCCGCCGGAGGCGGATTATCAGATGATTCGGGATCTGGGGTTTGAGATCGAAACAGATTGAAAATTGGAAATTGAAAAATGCAAATTGAGAATTGGGGGCCCGTTTAGCCCGGGCACTTGTGCCGGGCGCGTGATACCATGCCCGGCGAGTGGTGCGTATTCCACATCTCACCGTTCACTAACATGGGGTGGCCAGCGATGGACGAGCAGCATAGCAACGTCGGGGAGTTGATTGAGCGGGCTCGCCAGGGGAACGCGGAGTGCCGCGACCAGCTGTTTGCCCTGTGCCGGAACTATCTGGGATTCGCCGCCCGGGCGCAGTTGGAGAGTTGGCTGCAGGTGAAGGTCGATGCGTCGGACCTCGTGCAGCAGACGATGCTCGAAGCGCATCGGGACTTCG
>JBDKTH010001257.1:0-1585 GCA_039680305.1 Thermoguttaceae bacterium
TCTCAGCCGGGCTTGTTCCCCGCCGTGACGGTCCGCGACACGGCCGTGTTCAGCGTGGTGATGCGGCAGTTCGGCATCCAGATGGTTTGACCCTTCCTTCCAGTAGAGCGACAGACATCCCCCACCCATCGTTTGTCGCAGGGAGAAACACACCGTGAAACAGCCCCGCCTTGCACTCGCGATCCTCTCCTTAACGTTCTTCCTCCCCGTGCTATGCACCGTCGCGTTGGCTGCGGAAAAGGAAAAGGTCCCCAGTGCGGCACAGGTGAAGCGGTTCACCCACCTGCTGCCCAAGACGCCGCAAGGCGTGGGACGCCCCATCGGCGATCGGCAGGCCTGGGAGGCGGTGGCCAAGGAGCCGGCGTTCAAAGGAGTGGTGCGTGCGGCGGAAAAGCTCATGGCCACGCCAATCCCCGAGTTGCCGGACGACCTGTATCTCGATTTCTCCCGCACGGGCAACCGCACGCGTTGCCAGCGGGTGCTCAGCCAACGTCACTCCCGGTTTGCTGCGCTGACCCTGGCCGAGTGCCTGGAAAACCGTGGCCGCTTTTTACCGGCGATTGAGGAAGCGATTCGCGAGGTGGCGGCGGAGAAGAGTTGGACCTTGCCGGCCCACGACCGTCGGCTGGACAACTTCTACGGCCGCCAGATCGACATCGACCTCGCCTCGTCAACCCTGTCGTGGAATCTGGCGACGGCCGATTACTGGCTCGGCGACAAGTTGAGCAAGGACACCAGGGACCTGATCCGGCGCGAGCTGGAGCGGCGTACGTTCGGCCCGTACCTCGGTTACCTGACCGCAGGCAAGCCGCGATTGTGGTGGCCGACCTGCACGAGCAACTGGAACGCCGTATGTCAGTCGGGCGTCACCGGCGCGGCGTTGGCCGTCATCGACTCGCCCGAACGGCGGGCCGTGTTTGCCGCGGCCGCCGACCGGCTGATCCAGTATTTCCTCGAAGGGTTCACGCCCGACGGTTACTGCTCCGAAGGCCTCGGCTATTGGAACTATGGGTTTGGGCATTTCGTACTCCTGGCGGAGACGATGTACCAGGCGACCGGCGGCAAGGTCGATTGGTTCGAGAACCCGAAGGTGCAGAAGATCGCCCAATTCGGCCGGCGTCTGGAAATCGTGTCTGGCGTCTATCCGGCGTTTGCCGACTGTGCGGTCTCGGCCCGGCCCGACGTACAGATCCATGCCTTTGTCAGCCGGCGTTACGGCCTCGGCTGGCAAGACGACGAGCGGCGTGGCCTGCTCCTGGCCGGCGGAGCCAGCGATGAGTTGTTCCGATTCGGGGTGCTGCGTGTGCCGAATTCGGCGAGCGCGAAGCCGGCCGTAAGCCAAGCCCCGACCTACGCATTGCGGGACTGGTTCAGCGACGCCGGGATCCTCATCTGCCGTCCCGCCTCCGGCACGCAAGGGCTCGGCGTAGCGCTAAAGGGCGGCCACAACGCGGAGCACCACAATCACAACGACGTGGGCTCCTACGTCGTGGCGTCGGCCGGAAAAACGCCGCTCGTGGACCCAGGCGCCGAGGTCTACACGGCCCGGACCTTCAGCGCCGACCGCTACACGAGCGGAGTGCTC
>JBDKTH010000288.1:0-6057 GCA_039680305.1 Thermoguttaceae bacterium
TGGGCCAGGTTCTGGGCCGGATAGACTTCGATCTCATCGACCGCGACCGCTTGGCCCGGCTTGGGGACCACAACGAACTTCAGCTCGCGGGCCAACGGGGCCGGCGCGTCGAGGGCGAAGCTGTTCCGCGATCGCCGGGCTTCGCCCAGATCCTGCCACGCGTCGTCCTTGAGCCCTCGGATCGACACGCTGACCCGCTGGACCGCATCCAGATTCCCGGGCATGTGCAGACGCAATAGGCCCAGATGATGAGGACCGGACAGGTGGAACTGAATCGACGCCTCCTGCCCCGCTGGCCAACGAACCGAGCGGCGGCCCTCGTCCGTGCCCAGGGCGTAGAGCCCGTCGGTCAGGACACCGCCGGTGGGATCGGCCTGGAGCGGCGTGGGGGAAAGGGTCGCACGGGCTTGGTCGGTCAGGTTGGCGGCTGGCAAGAGTTCCAAGTCGTCGAGAAGGGCGATCTTGCCCGGCGCCATCCGAACAGTGAGCAACAAGTGGCTCGCGTCCTGGGGCGGCACCCGCACGATCACGGCCGCACTGGGACTGTGAGGACTGGCATACCAGCGATAGCCGGTCCCCACGGTCTGCCAGGTCTTCCCGTCCTGCGACACGGCCAGTTCCACGCTTCGCGGCTGTGCACAACGGGACAAGAGCTTGGCCTGGGCTTCGGTCGGCGCAGCGTCGGAGGACCTGTTCGTGGAATCGGGGACCAGGGCGTGGAGTTCGACGCCTTCGACCCGGCGCACGTCGCCCAGGTCCAGCTCGATCTGCACCTCGTCTCCGTCCAGCCCGACAACCTGCTGGCTGGCCCGCGGGCCGACCGCTCGAACGCCGTCGGTCAGTCTCCTGCCGTCGTCGGGATACCCGGGCACCGTCTGGCCGCGGAGACGATAGGAGATCTGCTGGGTGGGCGTCTGACGACCGCCGACGTAGGTGCCCTTGGCAAATTGGTAAAGCGCTTCGTAAAGCTCGCGATCGGCCGGCAAGTCGCTGAAGCACAGTTGGGCGATGCACTTCTCGCCGGCGTAATAGGCGTGGACGGCCTGACGCATGTAGCCATCTTGAGCGTCGGCCCCGTGGATCAGGTAATCTCGCAGGTTATCCCGTTCGATGCGGCTGGAAATGCTGCTGACCATCTCGATCTCGATTCCGAGGTGGTACTGCCGCGCCAAGCGGGCCGTATCGGTGAGCCGCTGCTGATTCGGATGAAGGCCCGACTGCTCCATGAACGCATAGTTGGGCTGGAGGACCGCGAAATCAAAGCCCAGTTCCGAACACTTCTCCGCGCCGGGGGCTCGGAAATAAGGAATCCAGTGCATGCCAAAGCCAAGCCGATGGACATAGTCGGCCGTCGCGCGGACGATCGCCTCGTCGGCAGCGTTGATCCCCTCGTTCATCCAATAGAAGCCCCAGAGTTGAATCCGCGTGAACTGGGCCTTTTTCCACCGCGCGAGCAACTGGTCAACGCACCATCGCATCGCCTTGGCGCGATCCTCGAGATTCGCGAAGTCTTCACTACGTCCGTCGCCGTCCACGTCGCCGAAATCGCGTTGCTTGGCCGAGGGGTAGGGCAGCATGAGGATGACGGGCGTCTTCTTCCCTCGTGGCCCGAGCCCTTTTTCCACCTCGCCAAGGCACGCCTCCAGGGCATGGAGCGAGCGATTCTCGCAGAAGAGCAACTGGTCGAAGTAGAACTCCCAGTCGGTCTTGACCGTGGCGCCGTCGATATAGGTAGTCTTACTCGGGGCGCCTCCGTAGGCCAGGAAGAGAAAGCTGTCGTAGAACCAATCCAACGGCTTCTTGCCTCCCTCCTTGCCCAGATAGGCCACGTAGGGCAGAAACTCCTCCTTGGTCCAGGACTCCTGACCAAGGTAGATCAACATCAGATCGCGGATCCCGCCCGCGCGTGAATCGCCGGGCGGGAAGTATTGCCCTTGCGCCGGAGCGACAGCCATCAACAGGCCCGTGACAAAAAGTGCCGAAACCAAACGCCTGATCGGTCGTGCAGATCGCAGCATGGCAGGGGATGCCTCCGGAGGGAAGGACGGTGGGAGGGCGAAAATCGCGCCCAGGCAGTTTGAACACCAGAATATCCGTCCTTGAGGGGGGCGTCAACGCATGGCGATCGCCTAGTGGCGAGCACAAGCCCGGGGTCTTGTCGGCCGATTTCTATGTGGTATCCTTAGGTTATCATAGCTGGCGGCGTAGCTCAGTTGGTTAGAGCAGCGGAATCATAATCCGCGTGTCGTAGGTTCGAGTCCTACCGCCGCTACCTTGCACAACCCCTTCTCTAATAAGGGGTTGTGTCGTTTTGCGGGCTGTGGAATCTAGCTGGGAATCGTCAACAGTACCCAAAACAGTACCTTCCCGGCCGGCCTTCCCCCTCTTTGTGGGCCCTGCAGAGATCCTCGGCCAGTTCGTGGGCATCCAGGTCGACATAGTACCCCATGGTGGTCCCGATCAACTCGTGGCGCACCAGCTTCTGGAGGACGGTCGACATGCTTCTGTTTGCTTCGCTCACGCACGATGACGTCGAAATAGTGCTTGAGCTTTTTGGCGTCGTCCGGACTGTCCTTGAGGACCGTCGTGGCCAGGTGGCGGCCTCGTTTGCAGGCACTCCCCTTTCCTTGTGGCGGATTCGGAGTGAGGCTCGGCCTGCGTGTTCCGCGAGGAACGCCTTCGCGACGAAGAAGACGGCTTCACTGCCCCTGCCCGGCCGGGAGACGGGGCGGAGGCCGTCTCCCCCTTGATCTATGAGGACGGGCAAGAAAACACCTCTTGCGTTTTCCAGGGTACAGCCTTATCATTTCGTCATTTGGCGAATGGTAGAATGATTGGCCCTGTCTCTGGCTAGGTGGACGCGTGGTGGGCAAAGCCTGAGCAGCCCCGCTTCTGAATCGGAGGCAGGGGTAGGGAGAGTGTCTTTCATGCAGTGTTGCGCTAACCCTCGCAATCCGTTGCCAATCTCAATGTGGGAGGTTCTCCATGAAGAAGTGGGCTGTGGTCGTCATCCTCGTTGTGGTCGTGGTGGCTGGCCTTTCGTTGGCAGCGAGCCAAGGAATGAGGCGCTCGGGTGCGTCGTCACAAGCAACGACGGCGACCACTCAGACGGCAAGAGCGAAGACTGCGACGACATCGGCATCACGGCAGACTGCGCAAGGCACGGAAGCGGGCATAGCGGCGATGGACAAGGCGGCCGAGGCCAAGAGGTACCTGTTTGCATTCTTCTGGAAGGAGGAGGACGAGCAGACGGCGGCGATGAAGAAGGTCTTCGAGGCGGCGATGGCCCAGGTGTCCGATCGGGCGGACGCGATCGCGGTCCAAATCACCGATCCGGCGGAGGAGGGGATCGTGGATAAGTTCCAGCTCGATCGCGCGCCCATGCCCTTGGTTTTAGCCCTGGCCCCGAACGGCGCGATCACCGGAGGTTTCCCGAAGAAGTTCGAGGTGCAGAATCTTCTGGATGCCTTTGCCACGCCTTGCATGGAGCAGTGCATGAAAGCCCTCCAGGAGAACAAACTGGTACTGGTCTGCGTTCAGAACGAGACTACGGAATCGAATGACGCTGCGATGCAAGGTGTCCGGGACTTTCAGGCCGATTCACGCTACAGCGAGGTCACCGAGGTCGTTCTGCTGAACCCTGCAGACGACAAGGAAGCCTCCTTCCTCGGTGACCTCAAAATCAACCCTAAGACGACGGAGGCCATCACAGCGTTCATGGCTCCGCCCGGCATGGTTATCGCCGAGTTCACCGGCGAGACCAAGAAGGAGGACCTGGTAACGACGCTCGAAAAGGCCAGTTCCGGCTGCTGTCCAGGAGGACAATGCGGACCGGGCGGCTGCGCGCCGAAAAAGTAGCCGATGCAGGGTCGCTCACGCGGTACTCAAAGGATTGTTCTCGATTCCTTTCAAGGAGGGCTCTGCCCATGAGGCTGTTCTCGTTTGGACTCTTGGTCGTTATCCTGGCGGTGATGTCGTCGGCGGCTCAGTGTCAGGTCGTGTCACCGGCCGCTGCTCCGGCCCAAGGGGGCGGCAAAGGCATGGCCGCCGTAGCCCAGGCGGCCACGGCTCAGAAGTACCTGTTCGTGTTCTTCTGGCGGGAGCAGAGCGCACAGACCGACCAGAGGTGGAAGGCCCTGGAGGCTGCGGCGGCGAACTTGTCCGATCGAGCCATGGTTGCGGCTGTGTCCGTGACCGACCCTGCGGAGAGAGCGATCGTCGAACGCTATGGCGTCAGCCGGGCTCCGATGCCGTTGGTGCTCTCCATCGCCCCGTGTGGCGCAATCACCAAAGCATTTCCGGGCCGCTTGGATGAGAATCAGCTGCGTGCCGCCCTGGTCAGCCCCTGCACGGAGAAGTGCATGAAGGCCCTTCAGGAACGGAAGCTCGTGCTGCTATGCGTGCAGAACAGCACCACGGAGTTCAATGTGGCGGCGATCCAGGGCGTCCAGGACTTCAAGGCGGATCAGCAGTATGCGGCGGCTACGGAGGTCGTCTATCTGAACTCGGCGGATCAAGCGGAAGCAAGCTTTCTCCAGGGGCTTCAGGTCGACCCGCAGAAGACCGTTCCAGTCACTGTGTTCATGGCGCCTCCCGGCACGATTGTGGGCAAGTTCGAGGGGAGTGTGACGAAGGATCAGTTGGTTACCAAGCTTGCATCGGCCCAATCGAGCTGCTGCCCAGGCGGCAAATGCGGCCCTGGCGGGTGCGGCCCCAAACGATAGGAGGCAAGAGGATGAATTTGCGGACGCTCGTCTGGCGGGAGATCTTTGAGCGGAAGAGCCAATTGCTCACGAGTTTCCTGGCGATTCTCTTGGGGATCACGGTGATCGTCTCGATCAAGAGCATCACCTTCTATTCAGAAAGGGCCGTGGCCCTGGAGATGGACACCTTGGGGGCCAACGTGCTGGTGCTCCCCAAGTCGGCGACTTTGCAGGACTACTACAGCGCCGACATGCAGGCAGAGACGCTCCCCGAAGAGTATGTCACACAACTGGCGATGTCGGATCTCCAGGGGCTCGATAACCTGTCGCCGAAGCTGTCGGTCCCGGTCGAGTTGCAGGGGAAAGGCTTTACGCTCACCGGGATTCTGCCGAAGAGCGAGTTTCAGGCCAAGGCGGCCTGGCAGGGAGCGGGGATCTTCTCGCGTCACATCGGCTGCGGAGCCTCGGTCGGCATGATGGGGTCGGACGACAAGAAAGCGCTCGTGCGCAAACGGGTGATCGAGACCCTGGAAAACGACGAAATCCTTGTGGGCGCAGACGTGGCCAGTGCCCTGGCGGTCAAGGAGGCGGATACGCTCAATCTCCTGGACAAGCCCTTCAAGGTCACCGCCGTTCTGCCGCAGACGGGAACCGTCGATGACTCCCGGATCTTCGCCCACCTGCACGTCGTCCAGGATCTCGCCCAGAAGGGCCCGGTGGTCAACGCCATCGAGGTCGTCGGCTGCTGCCAGGAGATTGCCAAGGGTCTGGTGCAGAAGATCAACGAGTTGCTGCCGCAGGCCAAGGTCGTCACGGTGACCCAGATCGCCGACGCACAGATCAAGATCAACCAGCTCATGGCCCGGCTGTCGATGATCTTCCTGGTGATCATCGTCCTGGTCGGCGGGGCGAGCATCGCCAACTACATGTACGCCAACGTCTACGAGCGGCGCCGCGAGATCGGCACGCTGATGGCCCTGGGGGCCGACTCCTTCCTGGTCCTGCGAATCTTCCTGCTAAAGGCCCTGCTCTTGGGACTGGTCGGCGGCGTCGGCGGGTATGGGCTCGGGACGATCCTGGCGGTCGTGCTTGGTCCCCGATTGGCCGGTGTGATTGTGTTACCGATGCCAATGCTCGCCCTGTGGGCGATCGGCATCTCCGTGGGACTGGCCCTGGCGGCCAGTTACTTCCCTGCCCGGCGGGCGGCCCGGCTTGATCCTTGTGCCACGTTCCAGGAGGTCTGACCGATGCTACGGATGGAGAACGTTACCAAACGCTATCATCACCGCGGGCAACTCGTCACGGCTCTCGACGGAGCGACCGTGCAGATTCCGAAGGGAGACTTCGTGGCCGT
>JBDKTH010000005.1:0-12196 GCA_039680305.1 Thermoguttaceae bacterium
TCAGGTGGGCGAGGATCAGCTCGTGATCGGCGAGGGGGCCGAGGCTGTGCGAGTGAAGATCACCACGGACGGGGCGAAGTTCCGGCTCCAGCCCGAGGAGATTCACGAAGACCTCCACGGAAAACACATCCCCATCCGGATCGGAATTGACCTGACCGAACCGGTCACACAAGCCCGCGTTACCGTGAGCGTGAAACCGGAAAAGAACTGACCCCGGCGCCGCTGCTCGCAGACCGAGTCCCGCGCTGGTGGCGGAGCAATCACCACAACGCGGCACAAGTGCCGCGGCTGAACAATCTACTCCGGCGCCTTGAACTGGAAATTCCGGCTCTGGAGGAAAAACGCCAGCGGGTTCTCGTAGACCACCTTGCGGATCAGCGAGTCGCGGTGGCCGCGGCGACGCATGGCGAGGATGAAGTCGGGCACGGCGGTGGGACGCGAGGGGCCCCAGTCGGCCGAGGAGTTCACGAGAATCCGGTCCGGCCCGTAGATCTCGACCATGTCAGCGGCCCGCTCGGGCGTGGCTTTGGTCGTCGGATAGAGCGTGATCCCGGCCCAAGAGCCTTCGTCGAGGGCCAGGCGAATCGTGTGCTCTTCGCAATGATCAATGCACACGCGTGCATGGTCCACTCGCGGCTCGGCCCGCAACAGGTCGAGGATCATCCGCGTGCCCATGTACTTGTCGTCCATGTGCGGCGTGTGGAAGAGCATCTGCTCCCTGGTCTGCATTGCCAGGTCAATCAGCGATTCGAGCGTGGCGACCTCGTTGGGGGTGTTCTTGTTCAGCCCGATTTCGCCAATCCCCAGGACGTTGGGGCGCTCGAGCAGTTTGGGGATCTCGGCGATCACCTCACGGGAGAAGGCGACGTTTTCGGCCTCCTTGGCATTCACGCCCAGCCAGCAGTAGTGCTGCATGCCATAGTTGGCCGCGCGTTTCGGTTCCCACTCGGTCAGCTGGCGGAAGTAGTCGTAGAAGCTGCTGACGCCGCTGCGGTCGAAGCCCATCCAGAAGGCCGGCTCGCCGACGACCAGGCAGCCCATCTTGGCCATCGTTTCCAACTCGTCGGTGGTACGGGAGGCGATGTGGATATGTGGATCGAAAAAGTACATCGTTAGGCCCTCTCCTGCGCGTACCGGGTCTGCCACTGGGGATCGTAGGGGCGTGAGAAGATCATCTGAATGCGTTCCGCCCGGCCGGGCTGATCCTCCAACAAAACCTCCAGTCCCTGGCGGATCTTCTCCAGACGCGGATCGTCCGCCACCGAACCGCTGCTGCGGTCCACGCGGTCGAAAGCTGCGGCCAGTTCGATCAACTTGGCTCGTATCGAGAGATACTCGCGGTCAAACACCGCTTGCGCACTAGATGCAGGGTCCATGAAAACCTCCTCATTCTGGCCACGGAGGCACGCTCCGGTTCACCGTAGGCAACCCCGCCTTGGGCTGCGAGTCTCGTCTGGTTGATTACCGATGCAACGGCGAATACCCCACCCGGGTGGACCGCTCTCAGCCAATCGTGCCTTGGACTCCATCCGTGAGAGTCGTAACGAAGATGCGGTCCACTATCGTAATTATACCGCAAACCCTCCCCGACCTTCAAAGGGAATTATACGGCGCAGCGCAGGACTTCTCGTTGCGCCGACCGCAGGGCAAGACCTATAGTCTCTAAGAGGAGGAGTCCCACAGCGTGAGCGAAGGTCTGACGACGACATTCCGGTTGCTGAGCGAGACGGAGAATGAGGCCGCCATCTGGGTCCTCATCCCCGCGCTCGATTCGCCCAATGTGTCGATCCGTGAAGAGGCCTTGGCGGCGATCCTCAAGCGGCGCAGCCCGGCGGGCCATCGCGAGATCCTGCGGCGGCTGCACCTCGCCGACGAACGCGCGAAGGATATCATCGGCCGTCATCATCTCCATATGACGCAAGCCATGCGGGAGGCGATCCTGGGGAACGACTCCCAGTTATGCGTCAACGCCTGCACCGCCGCGGTCTGGTCTTACCACTACGATGTGATCCCGGCCCTGCTCAATGTGCTGGAAAACCGGGATAACCCCAATGCACCGGCGGCAGCCAAAACGCTGATGCAGTTGGTCGAGCTGTTGTATGCGGAGATGGCCGGCCCACCGCAGGCAGCGCGTCATCGCAATGTGTCGTTAATCCGGAACCGGGTGATCGGCGACCTCGAGCAGTCGGTGGGCCGCTACGGCAAACACCGGCGGCGTGAGATCCTCGACGCCTTCCTGCTCCTGGTGCATCGGGACAACGCCACCCTGAAGCAGATCCTCATGGATCCGCATCACGCCGCGTTCGTGCCCGTAGTCGAGGCCCTGTCGAAGAGCCCCTCAGGCGGTGTGATTCGCCTCTTGCTGAGCTTCCTTGACGACGTTCACGCCCCCTCGGTAACCCTCGTGACGTTCGCCAAACGCACCGACGCGCGGTTCGTCGAACACCTCTTGCATGCCATCGGGACGGAGCCGAGCCTTGTCGTCAAACAGAATCTCAAGCGGATCACGTCGATCAACTGGCTCCACAACCAACTGGCCATGCTCGACGACGTTGACGACCTCGCGCAACAAGGGGCCGTCAAGCTGGTGATGAACTCCGGGATTCCACGGAAAGTGGCGTTTGCCGTTGTCAACCACCTCTTGCGTTATGGCAAGGTCGGCGGTCGACGGGCGGCCGCCGAAGCCCTGCAAGCGTTCGGAGGCGCCGAAGCCAATGGCCTCGCCTTGGAAGCACTCCAGGACGAAGACCCCCTGGTCCAGGCCCATATCCTCCGGCAACTGCGATCGCGGGGAATTCCCGGCGCGCTGCCCCAACTAGTCGCGATGATCGACAGCCCCCATGCCGTGGTCCGAGAAGCGGTGAGTGAAAGCCTGGCGGAGTTCAGCTTCAAGCGATTCCTGGCGGCCTTCGATATGCTCGACGACGAGGTCCGCCTGAGCACCGGACTGCTCGTCAAAAAGATCGATCCACAGACGATCCCCTTGCTGGAAGCCGAGTTGGTCGCCCAGGTTCGTTCACGACGCATGCGCGGGCTCCTGATTGCCCAGGCCCTCGACGCCGTTCCCCAAGTCGAAGCGTCGGTGGTCCGTCTCCTGTACGACGAGGATCACCTCGTTCGCGCTCAGGCCGCCGAGGCCCTGGCCCAAGCCACTTCTCCGGCCAGCCTGGACGTCCTGCAGGAGACCGCGCTGCGCGACCACAACTCCTTGGTCCAAGCGGCCGCCAGGAAAAGCCTCAACCAACGGGCCGAACTCGCGGCCTGGGTGACGACACCGTCGAGTGAATCCGACGAGGAGGGCGTCCGATGAACCATTGGATCGAAAGCGGCCTGCTGCTGGCCAACCGGACGCGGATCGAACAGATCAGCCGCGGTTTTCGCACCAATCAGGAAAACGCGACCCCGCAGGACTTACTCCTTGGGCTGACGGTCCTCGTGGCCATGGCGGCCGTGCTGTTGATCCTGCTCCGAATCCTCGATCATTCCCAGCGGCGACGGAGGCATCCGAACCACCCCCTGCGTCTGTTCCTGGAGTTGTGCAAGGCCCACGGGCTGAACTGGTCGGAACGCTGGCTGTTGTGGCGGGTGGCACGCGATCAGCGGCTGCGCGATCCGGGACGCCTGTTTCTCGAACCGGAGCGTCTCGATCCCGCAAATCTCAGCCCGTCGCTGCGGCTCCACGGGTCTCGACTCCGACAGCTCCGGGAACGGCTCTTCCGGAGCCTCACCAGCGAAGAGCAAGTCCCCGCGGTTCCCGCCGTCTCCGAGCCGGTGAACCTCAGCGCACCGCCCTCGCTCGACGAACTGGCCCGCAACGTGACACCGACTCCATCCGATCAGTCCTGGGCCATCTCCACCTGGCTTCCGCTCCCCGAGATCACGACCGAAAACACACTGCCCCCGAGCGTCTGATCAGAATCTCGGACAGCTGCTAGTAGGCGTTACCGGTCGGGCTCCGCGGCGGCTTGCGGGGCTGGAAGACGGGGCTGACGCTCCCACGCGAGGTCGGCGGCACCCGGTCACTGGGCGGCTGCGGGCGGAAGCCTTCCGGATTGGCGCCCGGGCCGTAGCGGACCACGGGCGTCTGGTTCTTCCACCCCATGCGATTCAACAGTTCCGCCAACTCCACCTGCTGCACGCCCAACTTGTTGGCCTCATCGATCATCTTGCCGCGTTCCTTGCGAACCTCCGCCGGGGTATTCTCGTCATGCATCCGTCCTTTGATCAGGTAGCGGGTGTTGGTGTCGATCTTGCCGCTGCGTTTGCCCGCTTCCGAGAGTTCCGCCGTGACCACCCCACCGGCCATCGTGATCAGATTCCGGACAATCTCCAGGTCGCTCTTGCCGTCGCCGTCGACATCCATCCCGTCGGTCAACGCGAAACTCAGGTGCTCGCCCGGGCTCCAGATCGGCGTGTAGATCAGATCGCCGGGCAGGATCGGATTCGTGATCTTGTCGTCCACGACCCGCGCCTCAGCCAGGTGGTCGCCGAGGATCTGCGTGATCTCGATGCCGGCCTTCTTTTCCGCCTTGGCCATATCACTGGCTTCCGCCGGGAAGACGGCAAACGTCGTCTGCCGCGTCAGGCCGTCGGCCTGCCCGAGGTTGATCCAAACCGTGCCGTTCCGCTGGCTCACCCAGCGCACCTTGCCATCGGCATCTTCAAACGTCGTGCGGGTGACAGCGGCAAGCTGGTCGCTGCGGTTCTTGACGGTATCCGACAACGCCCTGATTTGTTTCTGCCGCTCGTCCAGGTTCTGTTTGATCTTGTCGACCATTGCGACGGCCTCTTTCTGGGCCTTATCCAGCTTCTGGGCCAACTCGGTCTTCTGCTGGTTGGTCGCCTCGCGGTCCTGGTTGAACTTGTCGCGTTCTCCGACCAGATCCTTCTGAGCGGCGTCCTGGGCGGCTTTGAACTGGTCGACTTGCGACTGCTTCGCCGCCTCAACCAACTCCCGCTTGGTCTTCTCGTCCTGCAGCATCGCCTGCGTCTCGGCCAGCGAGGAGTCCTTCTTGCGAATCACCTCAAACAGGAACTTGAGCACCTTGCGGTAGTCGCGGGTGGTGTCCTGGAAGTTGGCCGCATAGGTCTCCATCTCCTTGTTGACCTCTTCGTGAATCGAATCCATCTTGTCGGTGGCCCCGAACCCGATGATCCGCTTCAGTTCGGTATTGTCCTTTTCGGCGCTCTCGGCCTTGAGCCGGTCGGCCTGGGCCGTATCTTGGTTCGTCTTGGCCTTCACCGTCGCTTCCTCAAATTTGCGGAAGAACATGAAGGTGGTCCCCGCCAGCACCAGCGTGAGGCCGACAAAGATGATCAACGCGATATGCAACCCTTGGTTTTCTCGCGCCATGACGCAAATGCTCCTTTACAGCGGCATGCACCTGAGCGGCTGACTCGGCGCAGCAAAAGAAACGTGCCTCTCCTAGGACGACGGCCGGACCGTCAGAAATCGACCGCGATCTGTTCTCAGAAAATTGGGGCAGAAAGCCTAAGTCGATTCTAAATTCGCCCATATCCACTGTCAATTAAAAAACCCCCTGGGAGTGGCGACTGCCGGACGCTGGTTCTCCACTGGCGACCGCCGGGGAGACGCAGGAGCGTAAATTGGCTTCGCCCAAAGCGTTAAGCCACCGCCTCAAGGCAGAATCCCTCGATTCCCCGCTCCGGATTCCACGGGGTGCCACTGGCTACTCCCCGTTCACGGGGTTAACCAGGATTTCGTCGACGAATAGCCAGGCTGGTGTGCCGGGACTCTTTTGCCAAACCGGCGTCTTTCCGAAGTTCGTGGCCTGCATCCGAATATACCGCGCGGTATGGCGCAAACCGGAGGCCGTGAATGCCTTGCACGCATCAGGCTGGTGCTTCCGACTCGGCTCATTGGTGATCGTGCCCACCACACGATACTCCGTACCTTCCTGCGAGACCGCATACTCCACACGCGAAGGCAGGAATACGCCGAAATCATGGGATTGGAAGAAGGTGGTCGTGATACAGCGGATCTGCTGCACCTTCCCCAAGTCGATGACGGCTGCGACGTCTGCCCCAGAATAGCCTTGCCAGGGTTGGTAGATTTCGGGTTTGGCGGCCCTCCGCCCATCGGTCAACCCATTCCGCCCTCCGCCCGGATAATGTGGCGCATACGGCACATTCACCTCGACAGGCTTCCCAATCGCGTCGTGGTGGATTGGCCCCAGCCGCGCGTCGGTCAGAGTGAGTTTCGGATTCTCTGCTCCGGTCCCCCTGCCTTCCACGGCCTCCGTTGTCTTCCGCACCGGCGTTCGGCTGAGTGCCGCAACGACACACAGGACCAACACAAGGCCCACCGATGCAACCATGAGCCCAATTCCCATCGGCGATCGCCACCGCTTGCCCGCGGCCGCCAGGAGGACCAGGACAGGTGGACCACTAGGGAGCGGTTCACCCGGAACGGAGCGCACGGCTTGACGCAATTGCGCATCGTAGCCACGTTTCTTCTCCGGGTTCAGCAGGCGGACCCTGGCCGCGGCGACTTCGTTGAGAAGCTTCTGGGACAAGGCGGAGTGCTGGCCGGCCTGGAAATTCCGCAGGTGCATCATCCGCTGGTCAGCAGCGTTTTCGATCACCTCCAGGTTCTCCTCGAATCGCCGGAGTCCCAAGAGGCGATAATGGTCCGGCGGCTGCTCTTCGGGGGCGATCGCGAGCCACGTGTAGTACGGATCAAATGCCATAGCTTCTGTCCCCGATTCAACCAGACGCTGCCGTTTCCATCTGCAAAGCCAGAATCCATAATCTTCCATCCTCGGTCGAAATACAAGCCGGCCGCGCGCCACCTTGACAGCCCCCCGGGAAGGGAGTAGGATTAGGGCGTCACTGAAGCAGGGCAGGGCTTCAGACACACCCGCGGCGCTCCTGAAGCCCAGCCCGCAGACGCTCGCCCACCGTCGAGCGTTGCGATCCCATCCACTTTCTTTCCCCCCAAGCGTCGGTCCATTCATGGCCAAACGCCTCCCGCAGCAGCAGAAACAGCTCTTTGACTCGCAGCCTGAGGCGGACCCGCCATCGACGCCCACGGCAGATTCGCCCACCGAAGTCCTGACTGCGCTGGTGACCGTCGCGGCGACGCCTCCTCCGGACACCCTGGAGGGGAGGAAGGTCTATGTGATCGACTCCCATTCGTTGATCCATCAGGTCTTTCACGCCTTGCCCGAGATGACCAGCCCCCAGGGGGAGCCGGTCGGAGCGGTCTTCGGTTTTGCCCGGGATCTGTTCTACCTCCTCGAGCAGAAACGGCCCGACTACCTGTTCTGCGCCTTCGATTTGCCGGGTAAGACCTTCCGGCATCAGCTGTACGAGCAGTACAAGGGCCACCGGCCAGAAATGGATGTGGATCTGGCCCCGCAGTTCGGCAATATCCGCAAAGTGGTCGAGGCGATGGGGATCCCGGCCTTGGGATTGGAATCGTTCGAGGCCGACGACGTCCTGGCCACCGTCGCCCGGCTCACCGGCGAGCGGGGCGGTCAGTGTTTTCTCGTCACGGCCGACAAGGACTGCCGCCAGCTCATCACCGATCAGGTCTTGGTCTACAACATCCGCAAGGATCAGGTGATTGACCGCGAAGCGCTAAAGGCCGACTGGGGAATCGCTCCCGAGCAGGTCATCGACTTTCAGGCCCTCGTGGGCGACTCGGTGGACAACGTCCCCGGCGTGCCGCTGATTGGCCCCAAAGGCGCGCAACAGTTGCTCCAACACTTCGGCACCCTCGACGCGCTCTACCAGCGCATCGACGAGCTCCCCAACGGTAAGAAAAAGCAGAACCTGATCGCCGCGCACGATCAGGCCCTCTTGAGCCGCAATCTGGTGCGACTCGACTGCCAGGTGCCCGTGCCGGTCGACTGGGAAGCCGGCCGCGTAGGTCGGATCGATCGCCCGCGTCTGCGTGAGCTGTTCCAACGGTTTGGCTTCCGAAGCCTCGTCGAAAAAGTCGACGCGCTGGCAAGCCAGTTTGGCGAAGCCGCGCCGGCAGGCAAGCAACTCGAACTCCGTTATCGCCTGGTCGACACGCCCGAGGCCTTGGCCGCCTTGGTCGAGGAGCTTGGTCAACAAAAGAGCCTGTCGGTCGACCTGGAGACAACCAATATCTGGCCGCGGTGGGCCGAGATCGTCGGAATTGCCCTGGCCTGGAACGACACGGAAGGATGCTATTTGCCCGTTCGTGGGCCGGCCGGCGAAAAACATCTCGACCTCGCGGCAACGCTGGACGCCCTGCGTCCGATCCTGGAAAACCCGGCGATCGAGAAGGTCGGCCAGAACCTGAAGTACGACATGATCGTGCTGCGTTCCAACGGGATCCTCCTGGCCGGCGTGGGATTCGACACGATGGTGGCCAGCTACTTGTTGGACGCTGGCGAGCGAACTCACAATCTCGACGACCTGGCCAAACACTATCTCGGCCACACGACGATCAAGATTTCCGAATTGATCGGCACGGGCAAGAACCAGAAGCGGATGGACGAAGTGCCGATCCGGCTGGTGACCGACTACGCGGGCGAGGACGCCGTGTTGCCGCTCCACCTGCGTCCCATCCTCGCCCCACGGCTGGCCGAGGCGAAGCTGGAGAAGCTCTTTACCGACGTCGAGATGCCTTTGATCGACGTGCTCGTCGAGCTGGAGTACAACGGCATCAAGGTCGACGTCCAACGGCTGGCCGAGTTGAGTCGCCGTTTTGGCGAGCGGATCGCCGCGGTCGAGCGGGAAATCCACGAGTTGGCCGGACGCGAGTTGAACATCGCCTCGCCCAAGCAACTCCAGCAGGTGTTGTTCCAGGATCTCAAGCTACCGGTGATCAAGAAGACCAAGACCGGCCCAAGCACCGATGCGGAGGTGCTTGAGGAACTGGCCGCCGTGCACCCCTTGCCGGCCAAGATCGTCGAGTATCGGCAGTACACCAAGCTGAAAAGCACCTATGTCGACGCTCTGCCGCAGATGGTCAATCCCAAGACCGGCCGGGTCCATGCGTCGTTCCATCAGGCGGTCACGGCGACCGGACGCCTCAGCTCGAGCGACCCAAATCTGCAAAATATCCCGGTGCGCACCGAAGAAGGACGGGAGATCCGTTCCGCGTTCGTGCCCGGCGAACCCGGCTGGCAGCTCGTGGCCGCCGACTATTCGCAGATTGAGTTGCGGGTCTTGGCCCATTACTCGGGCGACGAACAGCTCCGCGAGGCCTTTGCGCGCGATGAGGACATCCATGCCCGCGTGGCCAGTCAGATCTACGGTGTCCCCCTGGCCGGAGTCACCCCGGACATGCGGCGCCAGGCGAAGACGGTGAACTTCGGCGTGATCTACGGACAAAGCCCGTTCGGACTGGCCAAAGAACTACGCATCGAAAAGCAGGCGGCGGCCCAGTTCATCGAGGCCTACTTCGCCGGGTATCCGGGGATCGAGAAATTCCTCAACCGGGTACTGGCCGACTGCCAACAGAGTGGGTATGTTAGTACTGTCCTGGGGCGACGACGGGCGATCCGCGGCGTTCGGGCCGAAGCGGGCCGCCAGCGAAACCTCGCCGAACGAACCGCCATTAACACGGTGATCCAAGGCTCGGCCGCGGATCTGATCAAACTGGCCATGCTGGCCATTCATCGCCGCCTGAAGACGGAACGCCTTGCAGCGCGGATGTTGCTTCAGATCCACGACGAGTTGATTTTCGAAGCCCCGGCGGAGGAGGTCGACACGCTGGCCGCCTTGGTCGCCCAAGAGATGGCCGCGGCACATCCGTTAGACGTCCCCCTCAAGGTGGACGTAAAGACAGGCCCCAATTGGGCCGATGCAAAGGGGTGGAACACGGTGGGTAAGGACCCGTCCGGAATTGACTCGATTGCCTTGCGGGACAGCACGACGCGATAATATGCTGGTGATTGGCATCCTAGGTGGCGTGGCCGGCGGCAAGAGCCTGGTGGCCAAGGAACTTGAACGCCTTGGCGCCGGTCACCTCGACGCCGATCGCGCCGGCCATGAGGTCTTGCGACTGGCCTCCATTCGTGCCGCAGCAAGGCAGCGTTGGGGCAGTGAGGTGTTTGATGCCGAGGGGCAGATTGACCGGTCACGGCTGGCCCGGATCGTGTTTGCCGCCCCCCCGAGTGGTCCTCGTGAGCGTAAGTACTTGGAACAATTGACCCATCCCGAGATCGGTCGACTCTTGGACCAGCAGGCCGAGCAGTTGACCGCCTCCGGCGTGGCGGCCGCGGTTTTGGATGCGCCGTTGCTTTTGGAGGCCGGTTGGGATAAGTTTTGTGATACGTTAGTGTTTGTTGATGCGCCGCGCGACGTGCGGTTGGCGCGAGCGTTGACCCGTGGGTGGACGGAGCAGGAATTTGCCGCCCGGGAGAACGCCCAGGAACGTCTGGACTTGAAGCGCGAGCGTGCCGATGTGGTAATAGATAACGCCACCTCCCCCGAGCACACCCGCCTGCAAGTCGAGCGATTCTGGCAGTCGCTAGTCGGCGGTCCGGCCGGCGCCCGATGATCCCTTCCCGCAATTCCTTTTGCCGTCGTTTCCACTGGTTATTCCGTTCGGCAATCGCCAGGGGCGAACCGTTGACCCCACCGCTGACACCTTCCGCGTGTCGGCCCTATCGACTTCTCAGGAGCATTGGACCATGAGCAACTCAAAGGACCCGGACGCCAAGTCCGCAGAGCCCCAGGACATCGCGCTGCCAGACGCGGCTCCCGACAACAAGCCGGAAGGCCGGCCGCTCGGCCGATTGCGTCGCGGTAGCCTGTCCGGTCGAAGCCGAGCGGCCACGGTCAACAAGGAAAAAGACCAGGCGAGGGCTCCGGAGCGGGAATCGGACGACTTGGACATCGACGACGAGCCGCTCTCGCTGGCCGAGGAGATTGCCGAGCGAGGCGATTTCCTCGACGACGACACCGACGAACGCTACGAGCAGATCAAGCAGTCGGGCGACACGCACATCGCCGAGTTGCAGCGGATGTCGATGGCCGAACTGATCGAGGAAGCCCGCAAAGAGCATCTGTCCGACTGCGCCGGCGTGAAGAAGCAGGATCTGATCTTCAAGATCCTCAAGGAACGCGTGAAGCTCAACGGCCTGATGTATGGCGAGGGCACCCTGGAAGTCCTCCCCGACGGTTTCGGCTTCCTGCGCAGTCCCGACTATCACTACCTCTCCTGCCCGGACGACATCTACGTCTCGCCCAGCCAGATCCGCCGGTTCGGGCTGCGGACGGGGTCGACCGTCTCCGGTCAGATTCGCCCGCCCAAGGAAAACGAACGCTACTTCGCCCTGTTGCGGGTGGAGGCGATCAACTACGAAGAACCGTCGCTCATGTCGTCCAAGGTCTTTTTCGACGACCTGACGCCGCTCCATCCGGATCATCGGATTGTCCTCGAAGATCCGGACGGCGACATCAACACCCGCGTCGTGGATATGATCGTCCCCGTCGGCTTCGGCCAGCGTGGACTGATCGTCAGCCCGCCCCGGGCTGGCAAGACGATCCTGATGCAGAAGATGGCCAAGGCCGCATTGGCCAACTATCCCGATCTGTACGTGTTCATGCTCCTGATCGACGAGCGGCCCGAAGAAGTCACCGACATGGAGCGGCAGGTCAAGGGGACGAATTGCGAGGTGATCAGTTCCACCTTCGACGAGCCGGCCTCGCGGCACATCCAGGTCTCGGAAATGGTCCTGGAAAAAGCCAAGCGCATGGTCGAGTACGGCAAGGACGTGATGATCTTCTTGGACTCGATCACCCGTCTGGCCCGGGCGTGGAACTCCGAGTGCCCGCACTCCGGCAAGATCCTCTCCGGCGGCGTCGACGCCAACGCCTTGCAGCGTCCCAAGCGGTTCTTTGGCGCCGCACGCAAAGTCGAGGAAGGCGGTTCGCTGACGATCGTCGCCACGGCCTTGATCGACACCGGCAGCAAGATGGACGAGGTGATCTTCGAGGAGTTCAAGGGCACCGGCAACCTGGAGATCGTCTTGGACCGCCGCCTGGTCGACAAGCGGATCTGGCCGGCGATCGACATCAATCGCAGCGGCACCCGCCGCGAAGAGATGCTCATGGACCCCGAAGAGTATCGCCGCGTCTGCGTCCTGCGCCGCGTGCTCAACGAGATGAACCCGCCCGACGCCATGGAGTTCCTCATCACCCGGTTGAACAAGACCAAGACCAACGCCGAGTTCCTCATGAGCATGAA
>JBDKTH010000669.1:0-2127 GCA_039680305.1 Thermoguttaceae bacterium
CTGCGTTGATCGTTGTGCTTCATAGCCTTCCCGATCCTGCCGAGCACGAATGCATGGTTACTGAGATCAACGCGGAGGTGGCGAGGATGAGCGAGGACTTACGCCGCGAACGGGCCCGCATGCTGGAGGACCTGGGTATCAAGGTCGCGCCGTCTGACACTGGCCCCCTGCCGACCGCACGCCCCACCGGCACGAACGCTCCGCGCAAGACGACCTCGACGGGGAAGTGACGCATGGCTTGGAGTCGCGGTCAAGAGGTTTGTTCATGGTGTCCCCAGGACACTCGGGACAAGAAAGCGAACGGGAGCGGGCCGCTTGCTGCCGCGAGGTATGAGGGCGTTTTCGACCACGGGAGATAAGGAAGGACCGTCATCTAAGGGGACATTGATCATGGATCCGTATCGTGTTCTGGGAGTGGACGAAACCGCCTCGCGCGAAGCGATCGAGGCCGCCTACCAAGGTCGACTCCAGCAGTACGGCCATGGCTCGGTCGATGAGGCCTGGATCCTCCAGCAGATCGAGGAGGCCTACCACGCCCTGGTCCCGCCAGTTTCGCCGAGCCCCTCGCAGCCGGGCGACGGGCCCAAAATCCCGCCGGAGCCCCAAGCGGGACCAGATCCGCTTCCGGATTCGCAACGGGGCGGCGAGAATCGATCGCGTGCAGGGCAGGCACAAGTCCCCTCCGCTGCAGCCCACGAGGAGGTGTTGCAGGAAGCCGACCCCGTTTCTGCATCAACGGTCGCGACGGACCAATCCGGCTCAACCGGGCCGAGTTGGCTGGAGCACCCGGCGGGCTTTACAACGGATGAATTCCCACCGGCCTGGCGCGGCTGGGCAATCGCCGCCGGGGCCGTCGCGCTTGGCGGCCTCCTTTGGGCCATGGGCGTTCTGCTGATCCTCTGGTTCCTCCTGATCGTGACGGTCCTGGGCGGCGTCGGTTGCGGGATTGGACTCTTGGTCAACGAAGACAAAGCGGCTCGAAAGGACTGTGCAGGGGGACTGGTCACCCTCGCCATCCTTGGCCTTCTACTCTACGGCGGGATCGACGCCTGGGATATCACCATCCCGCATCTCTCCAAGCTGGCCGATGCCCAGGAGATCACGGCGGCCTACAAAAGCCGCGTGGTGCATCTTCAGACGGGACATCAGACGGGATATACGACGCAAAGGAATTCCCTCTTTTCCCGGGGAACCGTCGTGGGAGGCGGCTCCGGATCGGGGCTGCTTCTGGCCAACGATCGCACCCGCGGGGTGATCGTGACGAACCGCCACGTCGTGGACCCGGGGTATGCGGAGAAGGTGTCCCGCCCTCGCGACCTCACCGTCCGCGTGAAGCTGGCGTCCGAAGACGCTTGGTACCCGGCCAAGGTCGTGGCCGTCCATCGCTCCCTGGACTTGGCGCTGGTGTTGGTCGAGCGACCGTTTTCCTCGCGCGGCGCGGTGCGACTGGCGCGGCAGAGCAAACTCGAGCAGGGAGAGCCGGTAGTTGCCCTCGGCAATCCCTTGGCCGTCGATTTCGTGACGACCGAGGGGATCCTCGCCAAGACCAGTGCGGACCTTCTGCTCACGTCGTGCCCGGTTAGCCCGGGAAGCAGCGGAGGGCTGTTGATCCTGAAGCGGCGAGGCCTTGTCGCCGGGCTCACGACTCTCCAACTCACCGAGGGGCAGAACCTCAACGGGGCCTTGGTCGCCGAGTGGATGGTCCACGCCTATCCCCCGGCCCCCGGCAAGAGGCGGCGCTCAAGCGGTATTCGACGCGAGATTGGACGCCTCTTGGCCTGGGCCTTTGGGGTCTCGGATGTCTCCACCGACGCCTGGGTCTGGGGCAAGGAGCAGAAGACGACGCTTGCACTTTTGTCGCTTGTCTCGGTCGAGGACGAATAGCCCCCAGCGAGCCTTGCCCTTGCGGGCGGGACGCGGCGACACGCGGCACGACGAAGACAGAGGAAAACGACGATGCCAGACCAAGGGTGGTACATCCGGCTCAAGCAGGAGTTCCTCGGGCCGCTCTCGGAGGCCGAGCTTCGCGACTTGGCCCAGCGCGGCGGCCTTCGGTCCGATACGCCGGTCTCCCAGGACCGCACGAGGTGGGCGACCGCGGCGTCCGTGGAGGGCAGCGTCGTCCCG
>JBDKTH010000066.1:0-3730 GCA_039680305.1 Thermoguttaceae bacterium
GGCCGGGTGATGATCGAGAGGGCGTCGACCGGCTCGGGCAACGAGGCCAGATCCGGATAGCTTGGCACTCCCTCGACTTCACGCTCATTGGGGTTGATGGCATAGACCTTCCGGTTCGTCTGCAGGTACGCCCGAAGAACCTTGTTGCCGTACTTTTCCCGGTTCGACGAGGCCCCTACGACGGCAAAGGTCTTTTGGTCGAGAAAGGCGTTGATCTTGTCTTGGGTTTCCATGGGCGAGGTGGGTGGTGCAAGAGAAGGGAAGAGTATTTGGATCACGAAAACACGAAACCCGTGCGGACGACTGTCGGCCAGGGCGGTGCGGCAAGTATTTGACTTGTTCGATCCCCGTCTTTCGCGTTCTCGTGCTTTCGTGATCAACCCGATCGTGGCGGCATACGATTGGCGGGCCTCGCAAGCTCGGCGCCGCCCTACATGACTCGCCCCAATTCTACGCGGCCGGGCTCGAAAGGGACAGAAAAAAAGCGAGCGGGAGCAAATCGTCTCCCGCTCGCCTCGAAGTTTACGCAAGGAATCGGCGATCAGGCGCCGAACTTGTCGAGCCGGCCGGCGTGGGCCAGGGCCAGCGGCATGAGGTAGATCGCCTCAAAGTGCCCAAGCCCGCCACACAAGGCGGCCGTCTCGCCGAACGTCTGGCAGGCGTCGGTGCGAGCGGTCTTGGCCACCAGCAGCGTCGGCACGGGATGCCAGCTGTGCCCCTTCATCGCGGCCGGCGTGCTGTGATCGCCGGTGACGATCAACACCGTGGGATTGAGGGCTTCGACGCGAGGAATGATCTTGTCGAACTCCTCGATCATCTTCACCTTGGCCGGGAAGTCGCCGTCTTCGCCGCGGCTATCGGTGTATTTGAAGTGGAAGAAGAAGAAGTCGTACTTGTCCCAGTTCTGCTCCAGGAGGTCGACCTCTTCGGTCAGCGACGACGGCTTGCCGACCAGTTCCATCCCGACCAGCGAGGCCAGGCCCTTGTACATCGGATAGACGGCGATCGCCGCGGCCTTCAGCCCAAAAAGGTCCTGGTAGCTGGGCAGATCGGGCTTCTTGGAAAAGCCGCGCATCGTCAGGCCATTGGCCTTGGGCTGGCCGGCCAGGATTTTTTCGGCCTGCTTGACGAACTCCTGAGCGATCTGGGCAGTGCGCTGGCTTTCGGCATTCAGGGCCTTCGGGGCCAGCGGCGGCACGCCCGTCTTCTGGGGATCGGTGTCTTCAACCGCCCCGCCGAGCCCCTCGCTGCGGAAGACGACCACGAACCGATGTTCCTTGACCGGCTCGACAAAGATCTCCACGCCCGGGATGCTAACCTGGCGGAGCTTGATCGCCAGCGGGGCGCTCTCCTCGGAGGAGATGCGGCCGGCGCGGCGGTCGGAAATCTTGCCCTGGGCGTCCAGGGTGCAGAAGTTGCAACGGATCGCCACATCGTTCGGGCCGACGGCGAAGCCAACGCCGGTGGCCTCCAGCACGCCACGGCCGATCACGTACTTCAGCGGGTCGTAGCCAAACAGTCCAAGGTGCCCAGGACCACTACCGGGGGTAATGCCCGGCTTGATCGGGATCATGCTGCCCGAAACGCCCTTCTTTGCCAGACTATCCAAATTCGGCGTCTTGGCGGCCTCCAACTCGGTCGGCCCACCCGGCTCCAGGGGCAGCCCCCCCAAGCCGTCGGCCACGAGCATCACGATCTTGGCGGGGTTGTTGTTCTTCAGGTTCCGAATCAAGTCGTGGATGTCCATACTCTCAGTCCTCGTCGATTCTGGTCAAGAAAACTATTTCCCCTGTGGTACCAAATCCACTGGTCGGCGCATAGGGGGAGGGCGGGGAACGGGAAGGCCCCCTGGTCGCCTCAAGTTTCATAAGCTATCTTGCCGTATTCCGTATTGTCCACGGGGCTAGAATACTACCAACACTGTTCACCTTGGTTCTAAGCAACTCATTATGCCTTCCCAACCTGCTCTGACGTACACCTATTCCGGCGTTGTCTTCCCCAAACAGGCTCCTGAAATCGGCCGTCAGGCCGGTCTTGAGCCGAGCGATCTGGCCTGGCTGGCCCCGCGACTGAAGGCGGCTCGTCAGGAGATCGCCGACGATCTGGCGATCCTGAAACGCCCCAAGGAACAGCGCAACCTGCCGCCGGAAAAGGACCCGTTGGACAGCCGCTTCGTCGACCTCCCGAAACGGATGCTCGACGATCTCCAGCAGCACGGCGAGGATAGCGAAATCGCCAAGATCCGTGAGGCGGCCGATCGGTTGGCCGGCGAGGTCGACCGGGTCGTGGTCCTGGGGATCGGCGGGTCGTACATGGGTGCCCGGGCACTGTTCGAGGCCATCTGCCACCCCTATTACAACGAGCTGAGCCGCGAGCAGCGGGGCGGCCGGCCGCGGATCTACTTTGAGGGGAACAACGTCGACAACGAAGCGGTCCGCGGGCTTTTGGACCTCGTGAGCCAGCCGTCGGGCACGCGCGTCGAGGACCGCTGGGGGATCATCGTGATCAGCAAGAGCGGCTCGACGCTGGAAACGGCCGTGGCCTTCCGGCTGTTCGTCGACGCCCTGCGCAAGGCGTGCGGCGGCAATGCCGAGCAGATGGCCCGGCGGATCGCCGCCGTGACCAGCCGCGACAGCCAACTCTGGCAGTTGAGCCGGGCCCTGGGCGTCCAGGAACAGAACCTGTTCACCTATCCCGACGACGTCGGCGGCCGGTTCTCCGTGCTGACCTCCGTCGGGCTGTTGCCGGCGGCCGCGATGGGATTGGACATCGAATCCGTCCTCAAGGGCGCCGCCGCCATGACCGAGCGGTTCATGACCGCCGAGCCGGGCAGCAATCCGGTGCTCGACTACGTTGGCGTCTGCCGGATGATGGAAACCCGGCGGGGAGCGACGATCCGCGTGCTGTCGACCTGGGGCAAGCGGCTCGAAGCGCTCGGGCTGTGGTACGACCAGCTTCTGTCGGAAAGCCTCGGCAAGAACGGCCAGGGCGCCACGCCGATCACGGCCGTCAACACCCGCGATCTCCATTCCCGCGGCCAGCAGCACCAGGAAGGCCGCCGCGACAAGCTGATCACGAACGTCGTGGTGGAAAAGCCGACCGATCATCCGCTGGCGATCCCCTCCTGGCCGGCCAATCAGAACCAGGACAAGCTCAATTCCCTGGCCGGCAAGACGCTGCCGCAGGTTCTCGAGGCCGCCATCGCCGGCACGAATCAGGCCTACCTGGAAGACTTCCGGCCCACGGCCAGCATCAACCTGCCGCAGTTGAGCGAACACATGATGGGTCAACTGTTCCAGATGCTGATGCTGACCACGGCGGTCGAGGGACGCCTGATGGGCATCAATCCCTATGGCCAGCCGGGTGTGGAAGCCTACAAACGGCACATGAAGCACTTCCTGGGAGTCAAATAACATGGCGTCGGAATTGACCTGGTTGGGACACGGTTGTTGGCTGATCAACACCAATGGTCATCGGGTCCTTGTGGATCCGTTCCTCAACGAGTCGCCCACCGCGCCCGTCAAGGCCGACCAGGTCGAAACCGATTTCATCCTCATTTCGCACGGCCATTACGATCACGTGGCCGACGCGGAACAGATCGCCAAACGGACCAGGGCGCTGGTCGTCTCCAACTTCGAGATCTGCGAGTGGCTCGTTCACCGCGGCGTGGAGAATACGCATCCGATGAACATCGGCGGCGGTGCGAATCTGCCGTTCGGCCGCGTGAAGT
>JBDKTH010000828.1:0-5545 GCA_039680305.1 Thermoguttaceae bacterium
TCGACAAGCCCTACAACGCCTTCCCCTATGCCACCAAAATCCCGGCTGGCCGTCTGGAGCTGAGCCTAGCCGACTCGTCCGGCGCTGAATCCTTTAGCTTGGATCTGGGCACGGCCGTGGGACAGGCAAAGCTCAACGGCGGCAGCGTGGACGTCTTCTACAGTGCGACGCAACCGGTCGCCATGCTTCGCATCACCGGTCCCCAGGCCGAGTGGCGGATCGTGGCCCCCGATTCGCTCAAGCGGCTCGGCTATCCTCCGCCGCAACAAGGCCCGGAGGGCGACGCGTCCTGGTCGCTCCAAGAGGCCGCCTTGGGCCTGAAGTATGCCGTGGTCGTAGCCGGACGTCGCAATGGGCCGGTCACCGAGGTCGCCTTGACCGTCGCTTCGACCCAGGATGGGGTCGATCCCTTGGCCTTGGGCCGCCAGCGAGTCGCGGCGGCCCTCCAGGCCGGGTATCGGCAGATGCTCGAACCGCACGTCGAGTGGTGGCGTCAATTCTGGGCGAAATCGAGCGTCCGTGTGCCCGACCAGGCCGTCCAACAGCACTACGCGCTGGTCCAGTACTTCTATGGAGCAGCCTCGCGTCGCGGCTCGCCGCCAATTCCCTTGCAAGGCGTCTGGACCGCAGACGAAGGCACGCTTCCCCCATGGCATGGCGACTATCACCACGACCTGAACACGCAACTGACCTACTGGGCCTACCTCTCGGCCGGCCATTGGGACGAGGGGACCGCGTTCCTCGATTTCATGTTCGACCTCCTTCCGGTCCATCGCCAGTTCGCCCAGCAGTTCTACCAGGCCCCCGGCGCGGCCGTCCCCGGCGTGATGACGCTCGACGGAAAGCCGATGGGCGGGTGGAGTCAGTATTCGTTGTCGCCTACCAATGGGGCTTGGGTCGCCCAGGCCTTCTACCTGCATTGGCGATATACGATGGATCGCCGGTTCCTTAAGGAACGGGCCTATCCCTATTGCTCGGCCATTGCCGAATGCCTGGAAAGCCTCCTTCAGCCAGGCCCGGATGGCACGTTGAGATTGCCCCTCTCCTCCTCCCCGGAAATCCACAACAACAGCCTCCAGGCCTGGCTGACGCCCAACTCCAACTACGATCTGGCACTCCTTCGATGGTTGTTCGGCGCCACGGCGGAAATGGCCAAAGAGACCAAGGATGAAACCGGTGCTCAGCGATGGCAAAAGGTACTCGACCAGTTGCCGCCCCTGGCAATCGAAAGCCAGACGAGCGTGCTGCGGTTGTCGCCCGACGAATCCTTGACCGAATCCCACCGCCATTTCTCCCATCTGATGGCCATCCATCCCCTGGGAACCTTGACGGTGGCTGGCTCCGACGGAGATCGAAAGACGATTGCCGGCTCGTTGGCGCAATTGGAGCAACTCGGGACCAGGCTTTGGTGCGGCTATAGTTTCTCCTGGATGGCCTGCCTTGCCGCGCGCTGCGGTCAGGCGGAACTGGCCGACAAGTACCTGGACATCTTTCTGAAAGCCTTCATCTCCCGGAATGGCTTCCACCTGAACGGAGACTACAAGAAGCTCGGGCACTCCAGTTTCGCCTATCGCCCGTTTACGTTGGAAGGTAACTTCGCCGCCGCTCAAGCCGTGCATGAGATGCTGCTCCAAAGCTGGGGCGGCCGCGTTCGCGTCTTTCCCGCCGTGCCACAAGATTGGCGGGAAGTCTCGTTCCAAGACCTCCGGGCACAGGGTGGCTTCGCGGTCTCCGCACAACGGGAAAACGGCGTGACTGCGCTCGTGCGAGTCCGCTCGGAGCAGGGCGGGTTGCTGCGCCTGCAGGATCCGTTTGCCGGCAGACTCCCCTCGTGGAATCGCGGCGAAGTGCAACGAGTGGGCAACGACTATCAATGTACCCTGCGGCCCGGAGAGATCCTCGAAGGCCATCCCCAATCGGAGTAGACGCAAATGCGATGCTGGCTCACTCTGGCCGTCGTCCTCCTCGTCCAGACAAACATCCTGGCTCATGCGGAGGAAAAGCCCTTGCCCGCTCGGGCAAGGGACGGATTGCACAAAGCGGTCGGGTTCTTCACCCAGGAAGTGGCCACCGAGGGCGGCTACCTCTGGCGCTACAGCGAGGATCTGAAGGCCAGGGAAGGGGAGGGGAAAGCCTCGGCCACCACCGTCTGGGTCCAGCCTCCCGGCACGCCCTCTGTCGGCCTGGCACTCCTTGAAGTCTACCGCGAAACCGGCGGCGCAGCCTGCCTGGAAGCGGCCAAGAAAGCGGGCTACTGCCTCGTTCGCGGACAGCTCCGGTCGGGCGGCTGGGACTATCGCATTGAGTTCAATCCGAAGGAACGCAAGCGTTATACCTATCGCGTCGACTCGCCCGCCGAGGGGAAGTCGCAGCGTGACACGACGACGCTCGATGATAACAATACCCAGGCCGCTCTCCGCCTCTTGATGCGTCTGGATCAAACGCTACACTTCAAGGATGCCCAAATAAAAGAGGCGGCGGAATATGGTCTCAGTGCGGTGCTCAACGCTCAATACCCGAACGGAGCCTGGCCGCAACGGTTCCAGCAGCCCCCCGATCCGGCCAAGTTCCCGGTAAAGAAGGCGAGCTATCCGGAGTCGTGGTCCCGGACTTTTCCCCGCGTTGACTATCGTGCTTACTACACCTTCAACGACCACGCCATGAGCGACGTGCTCAGCCTAATGTTCGAGGCGGGGCGGATCTACGAGGACCCGCGGTATCGCAAGGCGGCCGAGCGATGCGGCGACTTCATCCTCCTGGCTCAGATGCCCGAGCCTCAACCGGCCTGGGCACAGCAGTATGACGCCGACATGCATCCGGCCTGGGCACGCAAGTTCGAGCCGCCCGCGGTCACCGGAGGCGAGTCCCAGGGCGTATTGCAGACGTTGCTTGATCTCTATCGGGAAACCGGCGACAAGAAGTATCTCGAACCGATCCCGTCGGCGCTGGCCTACCTGCGTCGTTCGCTGCTGCCCGACGGCCAGCTGGCCCGGTTCTACGAGTTGCAGACGAACCGGCCGCTCTACTTCACCACGCGCTATGAACTGACCTATCGCGATGATGATCTGCCAACCCACTACAGTTTCAAGGTCGGCCAGAACCTGGATCGTATCGAGCGGGAGTATCAGAAGCTGCTCGCCCTCGCCCCCAAGCAACTCGGCCAGCGGCCTGTCAAGCGGCGGACCAAGCCTTCTCAGGCTTTGATCACCCGGGTCGAAGGCGTGCTCAGCGCGCTGGATGGCCGCGGACGCTGGGTCGAGGACGGGCGCCTCAAATACCAAGGGCCGGAAGACCCGCCCCGACGAATCATCGACTGCCAGACGTTTATCCGTAACGTGAGCCTGCTGGGTGAGTATCTGGCAGCGGTCGCCGAGCAGTAACTCTTGACCCCACTTACGGTTCGAATTAGGATGGCGACTGTTCATCCTGCCTGACCCATGACCCGCCAAAGGAGATCTCCATGTCGACATCCGGGGAACGCCAAGTCTCTCGGCGCAGTTTTCTACAGACGACCGGGGCTGTCGCGGCTGCGGCCACGTGGACCGCTTCCAGCTATGCCCGGGTAATCGGGGCCAATGACCGCATCCGCACCGGCTTCATCGGCGTCGGCGGAATGGGCACGGGTCACCTCGGGGCGATTGTCGCCTTGAAGGAAAAAGACAATCTCGAGGCCCTGGCCGTGGCCGACATTTGGAAAACCCGCGCGGAGGCCGGGGCCAAGAAGGTCGGGGCCCCCCAGGCGTTCACCGATTACCGCAAGGTGCTCGACATCAAGGAGATCGACTATGTGACGATCGCCACCCCCGAGCACTGGCACGCCAAGATGACCATCGACGCCATGGACGCGGGCAAGGCCGTCTATTGCGAAAAGCCGATGACCCACTCCATCCCCGAAGCCCAGGCGGTGATGAAGAAGCAGAAGGAAACCAAACTGCCGCTCCAGGTCGGCGTGCAGGCAATGTCCGACGACAGCTACCGCACCGCCGCCGAGGCCGTGCGCGAGGGAAAGTTGGGTCAGGTCATCCAGGCCCAGATCGAATACGTCCGCCGCTACGGCGACCAAGGCCCGTGGCGCAATCCGAGCATTACCGATGCTACCCCCAAGCCCGATGACCTCGATTGGGACTCCTGGCTCGGCAACGCCCCGAAGGTCCAGTGGAATCCGCATCATTATTACGAGTGGCGGAATTACTCGGCCTATTCCGGCGGCATCTGCACCGACCTGTTCATCCACCGCATTACCCGGATCATGAAGACCTGCGATCTCCTGTATCCGCGTCGCGTCGTAGGCATGGGTGGGATCTGGCAGTGGCCCGATGGCCGCGACTTGCCCGACAACTTCGAGATGATCTGCGAGTACCCGCGTGGCATGACCGTCTATGTGCTCGGCACGATGAGCAATCGCGTGAAAATCGATCACCTGATCCGCGGCTACCGCGGCACGCTCTACTTCACGCCCACGGGCTGGACGATCAAGGACAAAGACGACAAGGTCCTCGAAGAGCACAAGAAGACCGGCGGCGAGGACATCAACCTCCACCACACCAACCTCCACAACCACCTGCGCAACGGCGAGCCGCTCAATTGCCCCGTCGAGTTGGGCATGGCCGGCGTTGTGGCAGTGAACATGGCCAACGAGTCGTGGCGCACCGGTCAGATGATGGGCTGGGACACGAAGAACCAGCGGATGGTCCCGGCCAACACCCTGCCGTTCGACCCGCGCCCGGAAGAGCCGGCAAAGCCCGCGAAAGCTTGACTGTCAACCGCAGCGGTTTGCGAATCTCCCGACCGCCGGCTGCACGCCCCCGTGTGACCGGCGGTCGTTTTTTCTGTTCATCCGCCGAAAGCGTTTCCTAAGGATGCCTAACACAACTCCCCTCGCCCGAACAGCGGGAGAGGGGCCGGGGGTGAGGGTGGCGGCTGTTTTGTTAGGCATCCTAAGTTTGACTTCTGCCAATTCTCCGGAGCCCAAACTGCTTTTTCGAATCGGGCTTGCCCGTTGCCTCTCCCGAGAACCTCCTCGATCGGCTAAGCCTCACGGCCAGCCGCGAGCCGATGCTTGATCGAGTGGCCTCGTCTGCGAAAGCACTGGCGCCCGCGCCAGTGGCACACGGCGGCCCGAAGGAACGGATGACGTTCCGGGCAAACCAGGCCCGCAGGCCGAACCACCTCCAGGCCGAACCACCTCCGGGCCGAACCACCTCCGGGCCGAACCACCTGCGGGCCGAACCACCTGCGGGCCGAAGGCCCAGGCGTTCTTCAAGCGAAGGGCAACGCCCTGGTAATCGGGTCACCGCCCAAAGAGAATCCAATCTTTCACCCCGGTCACCTTTCGGCCCAACGGGCCAACCGTTCCTATGCCGCAGTTCTCGGGTGAACCCGCCGCGGCGCAGAAGGACCGCAAACGGCCCTCGAATACCGACTCGTCGACGCCGGCGTCCCAAGCCGTCAGCTTTCCGCTTTCAGCTACCCGATCGGCAGCCGATCGCCCAGCCCGTCGTCCGGCGGACGGGCCAAGAGATGCTCCAGCAAGCGAATCGCCATC
>JBDKTH010000088.1:0-3060 GCA_039680305.1 Thermoguttaceae bacterium
CTGCCGACCTCGGCAAACCGACCGAAATCGCCGGGGTGCGCATTGGCACCTACTATCGTGACGCCGGCTCCAAGAACACCAGTTTCAAAGTCGAAAGCATCACGATCTCAACGAGCGACGACAAGCAGTCGTGGCAGGAAGCGGCCGTGATCAAGAACACGAGCGTCGAAGAGCAATCGCTCCTCTCGGCTCCCGTGCCGGCGAAAGCCCGCTATGTGAAGCTGGCGGTCAAGAAGACGGCCGATGCCACGCGCGTGCTCCTGGGCGAAATCGAAATCCTCAAGCCGGCCACGGCGATGGCCGTTGATCCAGCGGCTCGCCCCATGCCGCGGCCGATGCACATCAAGAAGACCTTGGACGAGGCCCTCCTGGCCGCGGGCGTGCAGTATCTCTATGGCTGTTATGCCACGGACGTCTTGCGCGACGCCGCCGGCCGGCCCTGTGGCATTGTGATGGCCAACCGCGCCGGACGCCAGGCGATCGTCGCCCGGACGATCATCGACACCACCGAACGGGCGACCGTGGCCCGGCTGGCCGGGGCGAAGTTCAGCCCCTACCCAACCGGCACACAGACGTTCAAGCGGGTGGTGATCGGCGGCGAGATTTGCTCGGGCGAAGGCATGACCGCCCGCACCGTCGATCCGCCGTTCCGCGGCCAGTTGATGAAGTATGCGAAGAATCCCACGGGGTTTTACCAGGTGATCGAGTACACCCTTGAGCTTCCCATGCCCGACGATGGTTGGGCGTCGTGGGCCAAGGCCGATCAGTTGGCCCGCACCAAGACGTATCATCCCGAGCAGCAGTTCACCTCGGACGTCCTGTTCCAGGTTCCGCCCGACGCGATGCAGGGCCAGCAGCAGGCCTCGGGCGAGTGGCAGGGCGTGGAGCCGTTGCCGCTGGGCGCGTTCCGCCCGGCCGGAGTGGACCATCTGTTCGTCGTCGGCGGCTGTGCCGACGTCTCCCGCGGCCAAGCGGAAAAGCTCCTGCGTCCCCTGGCCCTGATCGACCTGGGCGCTCGGCTCGGCAAGGCGGCGGCCCAGGAAGCCGCCGCCCGCTCGGCCCCGGCCCAGGTCACGCTGCCCGGCACCCCGGCGGTCAGTCCGGCGGCCGGCGGTGATGTGGGCGAACTGCTCGTCGGCGTTCGTCCGATCCAAAAACTGAGCACGATTCCGCAGGCCGCCTCGTCGCTCCCCGTGCTGGGCACGTACGACGTGGTGGTCGTCGGCGGCGGCACGGGCGGAGCGCCGGCCGGCATCGGCGCCGGCCGTCAGGGGGCCAAGACACTCGTCGTCGAATACCTCCAAAGCCTCGGCGGCGTCGGCACCGTGGGCGCCATCTCCAGCTATTACTGGGGCAATCGCATCGGCTTCAGCGCGACCGTGGAAGACGGCAAGACCACCTGGGTCATCGAGCAACGCGCCGAGTGGTGGCGTAGCCACCTGTTGGAAACGGGCGCCGACCTCTGGTATGCCACGATCGGCTGCGGGGCGTTGGTCGAGAAGGGATGCGTTAAGGGCGTGGTCGTGGCTACCCCCCTGGGACGCGGTGTGGTGCTGGCCAAGACGGTCATCGACACCACCGGCAACTCCGACATTGCCGCAGCGGCCGGAGCCCAGTCGTACTACACCGACGAAAGCGAAATGGCCATGCAGGGCACGGGGCTGCCCCCGCGCATGCTCGGGGCCACCTACACCAACACCGACTTCACGATCACCGACGAAACCGATCTTGTCGACATGTGGCACCTGTTCGTCTATTCAAAGAACAAGTACGCCAAGGCCTTCGACCATGGGCAGTTGATCGACACCCGGGAACGGCGGCGGATCGTCGGCGAGTTCACGATGACGCTGCTCGACCAGATCCTGGCCCGCACCTACCCGGACACGATTGAAGTCGCGTTCAGCAATTTCGACTCGCACGGCTACACGATCGATCCGTACCTGGAGTTGGAACATCCGGAACACAAGGGCTATCGGATCAACGTGCCCTATCGCTGCCTGTTGCCCACGGGGCTGGATGGAATCCTCGTCGGTGGGCTGGGGATCAGCGTGCACCGCGACGCCGTGCCCATGACCCGTATGCAGCCCGACATCCAGAACCAGGGCTATGCCGCGGGCGCCGCGGCGGCGATGGCCGCCAAGGCCAACGTCGGCCTGCGTGAGATCGACCTGCGTGCCCTGCAAAAGCACCTGATCGAAATCGGCAACCTGCCGGAGAGCGTGCTGACGGACAAAGACTCTTTCCCGCTGCCGCCGGAGCAGATCGCCGCAGCGGTGGAGAGCGTGAAGGATGGGTTCAAAGGCGTGGCCGTGCTCCTGACCCATCCGAAGCCGGCCCTGCCGCTGTTGCGCGAGGCGTATGCCAAGGCCGAAGGGAAGGACAAGTTCACCTATGCCCAACTCTTGGCCGTGCTCGGCGACGACACCGGGCTGAAGACACTCGTCGACGAGGTCCGCCACATCCCCGAATGGGACAAGGGGTGGAACTACCGCTCCATGGGCCAGTTCGGCCGGGCGCTGAGTCACCTCGACCAGATGATTCTCGCCCTCGGGCGGACCCGCAATCCGCAGGCCGTACCCGCGATCCTCGACAAGGCCAAACTGCTGACCCCGGAGAGCGATTTCTCCCATCATCGCTCCGTGGCCTTGGCCCTGGAGATGATCGGTGCTCGCACGGCGGCCCCGCCGCTGGCCGGGATGCTCATGCAGCCGGGCATGACCGGCTACGTGCACAACACGGTCAACAAGGCCCGCGAGTTCGACCAGGAGAGCCCCGGCGGGACCAATGCCGTCGATCCGCGGCGATTGTCGATCCGGGAACTGTCGTTGGCCCGGGCGCTGTATCACTGCGGCGACTACGGCGGCGTGGGCAAGCAGATCCTGAGCGCCTACACCGAGGATCTCCGCGGCCACTTCGCCCGACACGCCAAGGCCGTGCTGGAAAAGGCGGCCGGGGCCAAGGACGCGAGTCCCGCGACCGTTCAACCGTGAGCGACGATCCTTGTGGTGCAGGCGTCCCGCCTGCCCAATGGGTTTTGACAGACCAAACCAGTAAGGTAGG
>JBDKTH010001146.1:0-4836 GCA_039680305.1 Thermoguttaceae bacterium
AAAGCACAACACCCCTTCGGCATCGAGAAAGCACACGGGCCCGGAGTCTGCCGTCAGACTCTGGGCCCGTCACAACGAATCGAATCAGCGATCCCGAGGCTCAATCGCGGGAGGCTCGCCATCCGCCGAAATCGACCTCCTGCGGGGCCGGCTTCTTGGCCGCGACGGAACGCGAGACCGGCACGAGATACGAGGCCGTCCGGATGGGCCGCGCGGTGTGCTGCGTCACCGGGTCGATCAGACGCGGGGCGTCGGTGCTCGGCGCGTCGATCTTCGTGTCCGGCGCTGGCCTCAGACGCACGTCGGGCTGAGTGGAAGGCTGCTCCCCTTCCTTGTAGGTTCGCGGCGTCATATCGCCGTTGCTTTCGACGGGGGACGGCAGCGGAGCACTCAGGGGGGCGGCCCCTTCATAGGTTTGCGGAAGCGAAGGCGTGGGCGTGGGAGTCGTCGTAACGGCCGGCGCACAAGCGCCCGAGGGACAACCCGACGCGGCTGCGCCATATCCACCCGCGGCTCCCATCGCCGAACCGCACGGGTCGCAGGCCGGGGCATAGTTGAGCGTCGGCGTGGGGCAGGCGGGCCCACACGAAGCCATCGGGGCGCAGGCCGGGGCACAAGCCGGAGCGCACGACGGCGCACACGGGGCCACCGGCGAGCAGAACGCGACGCGATAGGTCGTCGTCGGAACCAGCGGGGTGAACGGATGGAAGAGCCGGTAGAGGAACGGCCGGTAGGTGGTCGTGGCCACAGGCGTCGCCGCCATGTACGGGCCACACGGAGCACCGCCAACCGCCACCGGCGTCATGCAGGTCGCGACCCCATAGCCGCAGCTTCGCGCGGCAAAGGGATTGCAGGTCGAGGAAATGCCGTAGCTCGGCGTCCACATCATGCGGTTGGCATGATAGGGTACGCGAGTCACGCCACACGCCGGAGCACACGCGGTCACCGGGGCCATCGCTGTAACGGGCATCATGGCGACGGTCGGCGCGGGGACCACGGCCGCCGGCCGAAGGCACCCGCACTGAGCCAGCGCGGAATCGGTTGCCCCCAGGAGCATCACAACGGCTCCACCGAACACGACCGCACCACGAATTCTCGCGAACAGCATGGTTTCTACTCCACTGCGGAAAAAGTGGGACTCTTTTCAATTGAGCGAGAGTCCCTCGGCTTGTCAATAAGCGGCCAGGCGGTCCCGACTGCTTGGATGCATTTTCTTGCTGTAGCGTTTTTGCGGATTACGTTGACTTTTCCGAGGACGCTTGCTCGGGGCGCAACATCGCCGCGTATTATACGCAAGCATAGTACACGAATAACGCAAGCAAGGGGTCGGAAGCCGGCGACTGGAGGATTATGGGACCAAGCGGACTCATGAGACTTATGGGTCCTATAGCTCCGATAAGTCCTATACGCGGATGGGGCCTGGGAGTTCTACCTTGCTTGTCAGACCATCCGTTCACGCCTGGCGGCGCTGCTCATAGGCGTCGTAGAGATCGAACAAGAGTTCGCGGAGATTGCCTTGATGGCGTTCGAAGGCGCGGCGCAACTCCGCGTCGCTGACCGGCCAGGGATGTTGGCCTAGAAGACATTGGACAATCCGCTGGGCGAGATCCACCGTGGCGTCGGTCGAGAAGAGCAGCGGCAGACGGACCGCCGTATGGACCGTCACCAGCAGGCCCAGCCCCTGGCGGCGGCAGCAACGGCGCAGACGCAAGCGGTTCCACGCGGCCAGTTGCTCGTAGCCGTCGACGACCACGAGCGTGCCGCGGACGAGCCCGGCGACGCGAGGCAGTCCGCCGGGGAGCGCACGCTGGCCGTCGTGCAGCTCGATCAGTTCGACCGGATGGCTTCGAGAGCGCAGGGCGGCGATCAGCGTGGCCAGCAGGGCCGACTTGCCGGTGCCGTGCGGTCCGACGATCTGGCCGAACCAGCCGTTCTGCTCCAGACGCACAAGAAGCGTTTCGCAACTTGCGTCCGGGGGAAAGAGATAGGGAATCGCCCCGGGGCGGACGTGCCGCGTGGAAAAGGGGTTGCCCGTAAGGAGCGGGTCAGGCAGGTCGCTCACGGCGTGGGTGCCTTCATGGCGGGCACGGAGCCCAACTGGAACGCCTTTTCCCCTACGACCTCCCGGCCGCGGGCCAGAAACACGCGGACCCGGACGCACCAGCGGATCTTCACGATCAGACCGTCGTAGCTCAAGGGGCTGTTGGGCAACACGGTGCTGAACCGCTCGGGATCGCGCGGGTCAAAGTTCAGATCGTCTTCCAGCGACATCCGCCGGAAGCAGTGCACGGCCATGTCCTCGTCGCCCTTGCCCTCGGTGTACCAGAGGACCGAGACCTCGACGGCCCGGATCTCGGCCAGCCGCGCCACATCGATATGATACTCGCCGGACAACGTGTCGCCGGGCTGGTAGACGCGGCCGTTGGCATCGAATCGGATGATGACGAGGGGATCGTTCATGCGATGCATTTGCCGTTCCGGCGGGGGTGGACGATGATGGGGAACGAGCGCTCGTAATCGGGCCATCCGGAGACGTTTCCTTTCACGAGGATCTTCCAGTTCACCTCGTTATGATCGGCTTTGAAGGAGTGCATCGCGCCGGCCGGCACTTCCACCTCGCACTGGGCTTCGAACGGCCCGCCGTGCTGAACCTCGCAACTCGCCTCGGCCAACAGGGGTTGCTCGTAGACCCGGCGCGCCTCGGTCCGCGCGTCGGTGCCGTGACGATAGGTGGCCTCTTCCTCGCACACCAGAAGCACCTGGAGCGACTTCAACCGCAACCGGCCGGCCTGCTGGATGAACAGCTCGTAGCGCTGGCCCGGATAGAGCGGGTGGTCGGAGATTTCCACGAGCGTCGGCCCGATGGCGGTGGCCAACAGCAGCCGACGGAAGAAATAGGCGATCAACCCGATCCCGATCAGCGCGAAGGGGATCACGAATGCGACGAGGAACCAGTCGGGCTTGCCTTGATGGGCGTTGACCGCCCAAAGGACGAACACCGCCACGACGCTGTTCCACAAGACGGCGGCGAACAGCGAGGCCAACAGGCCCCAAATCGAATCAATGGCCACCGGAAGCCGGAAGGCGAGCATCGTCCCGGGGCTGTCGGTGATCTTCGCGCTGTCGGGCACATTGGGGAACTCGCTCTTACCGCGATCGCCGGGGTCGAACGCGGGCAGTTCGGCCGCGCGCTTGACCAGCGCGGCGCGGCGTTCGGCGGAAGCGCCCCAGTTCAAGGCCGTGTAGATCAGCCCCCCGCCGCCAATCAGGATGAAACAGATCGGCACGATGAACGTCAGCCAGATCCAGCCATGGGGCCCACGGACCAGGACGGCCGTCTTCGGATCGGCCGCATCGTACCAGCAGTCGTAGGGACGCTGGGGATCGGGCACGAAGCGCTGGAGGATCGCCTGCTGGTCTTCTTTGTTGGCCGAGAAACCGCCGTCCGGATTCAGCGTCCAGAGGTCGTAGGTCCAGATCCGATAGGTTTCGCCCTTGATCTGATACTCGATCTGGATTTCCGACCGGTAGAGGGTGCCGCCGTCGCCCTCTTTCTCGGCCAGCCGGGTCTTGCGCACCAGGCAGGTGTGGCGTACGAACTCGTGGTTGGCGCGCCACTCAGGGATCAGCAAGGTGGCGACCAAGACGACTACGCCCAGGCAGCCGACAAGGAAGAAGCTCGCAAAGAATAGGGCCTCGCCCGCGCTGCCCAGCGTTTTCGAGCCGGTACGTCGGTTGCCGCGTTTCTTCTCGTAGAAACGAAAGCCGCGAGCCAAGGAGCACTCCCGTTAACGGTCGGCGAACACGCTTTCGACCCCCGATCCTCAAGCCCCGGCGTCAGACGTCGCGGTGGACGGAGCCTTCGTCGTGGAAGGAGCGACTCACGCTGCCCGACGCGTTCTATCTGCTGTTCTCCGGCGTCCCGAGTCTCAGGCCGCTCTCCGCAGGCATGGAGGCCCGCTTCTTGTGGCGGCTAAATCCGATCCCATCCAGGGCCTTGTACACCTCTTCAAGGGTCTTCTCCCCGAAATTGGAGATGCTCAACAGGTCTTCCCGGGTGCAGTTCAACAAATCCTGGACCGTGAAGATCCCCTTCTCTTCCAGGCAATTGGTCGTGCGGACCGACAGGCCGATCTCGGCCGTGCTCATGTCAAGCTTTTCTCGGAGATCCTTCGCTTCAGTATCAACCGTGCTCAGGGGGATGCGCGTTCCCATGGGATCCCTCCCCAAAAGTTCCGTAAGGACGAATCGTTTTGCCAATACCGCGGGCCACCCGCAGTGAACCAGCAGTATAACACGTTGTCCGGTTTTGAATAGCGGCTTTTTCGGGGATTGGGTGGCATGCCGTCACGGAGCGCAGCGACGCCCTCGGCATGTCGTTCCAGGCCGGGAACCCAAGAAGAACATGCCTAGGGCGCGGCTGCGCCGCGTGGCAGCAGCCACCCGGTCCGTGACAGCATGGCCCCCATACGCTTGAGGGGGCACTAACGCCATCGAGCCGCAGTGCGTATATTAAACTGGCGGGCGCTGTTCTCCAGTAGGGACGTGTGTTTGTGAAGGGAATCCTGGCTTGGCTGATCTCCTCGAAGGTCTGACCCCCGCGCAGCGTGACGCAGTCCAGCACGTCGAAGGCCCCTTGCTGATCCTGGCCGGTCCGGGCAGCGGCAAGACCCGCGTGGTGACCCACCGGATCGCCCATCTCCTCGAACGAGGGATCCCGGCCAGCCAAATCCTGGCCCTGACCTTTACCAACAAGGCGGCCGAGGAGATGCGGTCGCGGGTGGAACAGCTGGCCCCCGGGCAATCGGTCTGGGTGGGGACCTATCACCGGTTCTG
>JBDKTH010000275.1:0-2578 GCA_039680305.1 Thermoguttaceae bacterium
CTTGCGAGGCCCGCCAAATGCGTGGCAACGCAGTGGCGGGCCTCGCAAGCTCGGCACCGCCCTACCTAACTGACCGCCCTACCTAACTGAGCCGAAGCGAAGCCGCAGCACTGCTTGCCCTCCAGGCAAGCAGTGGCACATGGGCCTGTGGATGGCAACGTCCTGTCAAAAAGCGAACGGCACGGCGGAGCGTGCCTGCTACTTTGCCCGATCGGCTGGCGTTGGGCTCTGAAAGAGGGTCTCCTTGCCGTACCGCAGGAAGGTGGCGTGCGAGACAAACGCGTGGCGAATCTTGCCGTCGGCGGCCAGTTCAACCGCGGCGACATCGCCGTCGGTCGTCAGGCCATGGCAACTCAGTGGCCCAACCGCGTCTCGCTTGCGGAACAGGACCAGGTGCGTCGCATCGCCGCACTGGAATCGCACGGCCCAGGCGTTTTCGGCCGCTTGGGGCTCGATGCGGGCCTCGGGCTCGGGCTTGTCGCCGAGCCGCTCGATCTGCATGGCGGCGACGAATTCCTCGGCCCTGGCCGCTTGCCGGGGCGTGGCATGGAGCGTCCACTCGGGGAAATACTTGTCTTTGGGCACGGGGTCCGTGCTGTAGCCGTTGACCGGTTCGACGGGGAAGCCGGTCTTCACGTCCATCGCCAGCCGGTCCGGCGCGAGGAATCGCCCACGCAACGCCGCTTCCTTGCTTGCGATGAGAAACGACTTCTTATCCCCGTCCACGGCGATCGGCACGATCGCATGCAGCAGCCAGTCGTACTGGGCCGGCTCGGCGGCCGAGGCGACCAGATCGTGAATCACCACGAAGCCCGGCTTGATGAAGAGAATCCGGCGGTCGAACTGCTTGAGCCGTCCGCCGTAGATCTCCGGCTTCGAGGCGTCGCCGACCGTGTAGCCATAGTGCGGCGAGTCGAAATAGGCTTTGACGTGGCCGTCGGCACCCTGCTTGCGATCGGCCTGGCCTTGGCCGTCGACCAGCAGCGTGTTATGGGCCAAGGTGGTCATCGAGTAGGCCTTGAAGTGCGGGCTGCCGTACCAGTCGTAGTAGCCGCCGTCGATGGCCAGTTTGTCGCCGTAGGCGTGGATCACAAAGCTGTTCTGGTCGGGATGCTGATGCCCGGCCTGGTAACGGCCGCTGTGCATGGCCACGGTCGTCCCCTCGCGCCCGTCGACCAGTGACGTGTTGAAGATCACCACGCCGATGTGGCGGTAGTGAATCGAGGCCGACAGGTCGGTCGGCGCCTTGGGCGTCAGACCGTCGACCTCCTTGCGCTCGCCCGTATACCAGAGGGCGTAGGGGTCGCGAGTGCGCACGGCCAGGCGGCGCACGTGAGCGGTCTGGGCCGGGCCGCGCGTGCCGTGGTTGGGGATCCCCGTGTCGGCGAACGAGACGGCCCAGGCGTTGGGCGGGCAGCAGTACATCGGGAACCGGGCGGTCTGGTTGAGCCAGGGGTGCTCAAACAGGTTGATCCCGCAGGTGGCCTTCATCAAATCAGCGTAGTCGATGACGAATCCCAGGCCGTAGCCCCAGTAGGAGATTCCTTCGTTGTTGTCGCCCTGATAGCCGAGGCAGGCGAGGAACCGGCCCAGGTAGAGCTGACGCACGTATTCCACCCACTCGGCCGCTTCCTCATGGTCGCCCACGAGTACGATCCCCGCCTCGGCCAGCGCCAGGGCCTGGAGCCAGGAGTGATTGTTGGCCTCGCTGCCGCGGAACGGGTTGAGACGGCGGTGGAACTGCTCCGCCCGCTGGACGATGATCCGCTTGAGCGTCTGCCGCTGGTCGTCCGTCATCTGATCGCGGCAGGCGTCGTAACACCAGTTCAGCCCGCGCAGGAGGTGCTGGGCGCCGATATCGCCGCGTTCCATCGAACTGCCGCCCTCGGGATCCCACTTGCACGCGTCGAGTGCCCGCTCCCTGGCCCAGGCGATTACCTGAGGATCCTGGGTGAGCATCGCATATTGACCGAGAAACTGGAGCTGGCGCCCCGTGCCGCCGGTGATTTTGCCGGCCACGCGCCCGTACCACTCGATCCAGGTGGGCCAGCGAGGATCGCCGGGCACGTGCGGTCCGGGATGCTCGGGCACGCCCCGCTGGTAGAGCTTTTTGGCGTTGGCCACAAGCTGCGCCTTGCGTTTCTCGGTCACCTCCGGCTGGTCCAGCTTGGCCAACGGCAACAGCCGCGGCCTCGCTCGCCGGGCAAGCTCCTCGACCGGCACCGGCCTGGTCGTAAAGCGATGGGCCTCGGGCAGAACCACCACCCGTTGGATGTCGGACCAGCCCTCGAAAAGCTCCGTGGAACTCCAGACCCGCCAGTACCACGTGCCCGGCTCCAGGGGTTTGGCGGGCGTGTAGAAGTTGCTGCGAACCTCGACCGTCGTGCTCTTATCCGGCGGGAATTGTGGATCGAGCGAATACTGAATCCGTTGCGTGCCGGTCGACGGCGTCTTGGCCCAGCCAAACAACGGCGGATTGGCGTCGGAGTCGCGGGTCTTGTCGGTCAGCGGGCCCTGAGCTTCTTTGGTCTCGATGCGGAGATTGTCGAACCAGACAGTGATCTGGGCTTTGGTCTGT
>JBDKTH010001185.1:0-6247 GCA_039680305.1 Thermoguttaceae bacterium
TCTCGTCGCGGCGGCCGTTCCGTGTGGTGGCCTTGTCGGGCGATCGCGAAGAACAGCACCGCATCGAGCGGCTGTACAACGTGGCGATCCTGCGGATAAACGAAGAGCCGCCGGTCGAATTCACCCCCATCGACAGTTGGGCCCGCTTGATCCTGCGCACGCTCAAATCGGGCCGCATCTCCTTCCTGGCCTCGCAGCTCAACGCGCATCAGGGCGAGGTGGCGATGGAGGACCTTTCCGCCCTCGGGCTTCAGTATCTGGAAGAGTTCGATGCCACGGCGCTCGCGCTCGACACGGCGGAGGACGCCGCCGACGAAACCCCGGAAGGGCCCCCGGCGGCGCCGCATCCCGCTCCGGCCCCCGCTCCGGCTCCCTCGGACGAGATCACCTTGGCCCATGCGCCCCATCAGCGATTGGAGGGCGAATCCCGCGCGCCGGCCGCGCTGAAGTGCAAGGAGAATGCCCCCTCCAAACTCCTGCACCCCAATGCTCCGGAAGTGCTGCGCATCCTGGAGGAGTTGGACGACCAGGTCTACGAAGCGATCGCCGGTGATCCTTCGGCGATGGAGCAATTGAAACTCCTGTGGCCGCGTGCCCGCGCGGAACTGGGCGAGGAGCTCCTCGCCGAGTCGCGCGCCGAGTACTTGCGCTACGCGCTGTCGATCTGGGAAGAATGCCTCGGCCCGGAAGGGATCCGCCAGCCCGAGCGCGCGGTCCAGTCGCTGGATGTCCTCTGCCTGCTGTTCGACCAGGCGTAAGGGCGATCCGTCGTTCCCCCGTCCGTCGTCCGCCCCCCTGGTTGTTATCGGCCCGCGTGGAGTAAGATAAGGCTGGACTTTTTCTTGCCTCGCGCGAAGGATCGACAGTGCCCTATCTGATCGGAACGGATGAAGCGGGCTACGGCCCCAATCTCGGACCGCTGGTGATCTCGGCCACGGTCTGGCATGTGCCCGAAGGGGTTCTGGCCGCCGAGCTCTATCGCCGGTTGGCCGACGTGGTCGTGGCCGCGCCCAGTCGCGGGAGAACGGGAGAACCCCTGCGGGTGGCCATCGCCGACTCGAAGGCCCTCTATCAGCCGGCCAAAGGGCTCCATCACTTGGAAGCCGGCGTGCTGGCCACCTTGGGCGTGCTCAATCGTCACCCCGCGACATGGCAGCACGTCTGGGAACCGTTGGCCCCGGGCTCCGATACCAGCCGACGTTCGCATCCCTGGTATGCCGATTACGATGCGCCGCTGCCAATCGCGCTGGCTCGCGAAACCGTCGACCAGTTGGCCGCGACGCTCGGCGCCGGCCTCGCGGCAGCCGGCGTGCGATTGGTGGAGATGCGAAGCCGGGTCATCTTTGAAGAAGAGTTCAACGGTCTGGTCGAGCAGCACAATTCCAAGAGCACGGCCCTCTCGCACGCCACATTGGACCTGGTCAGTGCCGTGTGTCAGCCCCTCGGACAGGAACCCATCTCCATCGTCTGCGACAAGCACGGCGGGCGGAACAGCTACCAGCATCTCGTCGCCGAGCATTTCCCCGAATGGCTGATCGAGATCCACGGCGAAGCGCGAGAGCGCAGCCTCTATCGCTTCGGCCCGCACGACCGACGCCTGGAAATCGCCTTCCAGATGAAAGCCGAATCGCTGCTGCCGGCCGCGCTGGCCTCGATGGCTTCGAAGTATCTCCGGGAACTGGCCATGGAAGCCCTCAACGCCTTTTGGTGCTGCCGGGTTCCCGGGCTCAAACGCACGGCCGGCTATCCCCAGGACGCCGTCCGATTCAAGGCGGCAATCGCCGCGGCCCAGGCCGAGCTTGGCATCGCCGACCGCCAGGTCTGGCGGATGCGGTAGAAAGAGCGCAAAACGACGGTGTATTGCGTAATACGCCTGTTGTTTTCCTCGGCGCAAGGCACCATACTAATGTAGTGTCTCTCGCAGATCGTGACTTTTGGGTGGCATGCCGTCATGGAACGCAGCGACAGGTCGGCATGTCGATCGTCCCCAGAACATGCCGACTGCGCGGCTGCGCCGCGTGACGGCATGCCACCCAACCGTGAACGGCGGCAAACATGAACATGAAAGCCATCCAAGCTGTCCTGACGCTGGTTTTGTCCGCCTGCCCGCTCTCCGCGGCGGAGTTCCGCCCGGTGGCCGTGTGGACCGATGCGGAGTGTTATTCGATTCCGCCGGGGAAGTATGCCGCCGGGAAGATGATCGACGGCGACCTGGGCACCTACGCCTGCCTGCTGGACGACACGCGCACGGGGAAGAACACGCGGGTCTGCCCGCCCAACGCCGCGCCACCCGTGACCGCCACCTTCGTGCTCGACCTGGGCGCCCAGCGGACGGTTTCCGGGATGCGTTTTGTGGCACGCAATGCCTGGGTCTACGTGCTGGCGAAGAACGTGACCATCTCCGCCTGCGGCGACGCGCAGGGCAAGGAGCAACTCCGGCCGCTGGTGGAGAATACGGAGCTGCCCGCGACGTCCAACTCCAACTCGGCCTTCGCCGAGTGGTCCCCGGTCCAGACGCGTTATCTGAAGGTGCGCGTGAACGACTCGTACCAGCAGCGTTACCCGGGGCCGTGGATGCCGGAGGCGCAGATCCCCTGGTGCCGCAAGGTGGGACTTCCGACGGCGGGCGACGGCAAAAACCTGAACACCCAGATCGCGGAAGTCACTTGCTATGACGCCCGCCCCGTTGATTTCCCCGTCAAGAATCCGCCGGACGTTGCGATGCCGCGTCACCGCCTCGAGCGCGACTGGCTCTATCAGGATGCCGGACTCGACATCGCCCGCGTCTTCACGTCGGCCAGCGACTGCGAAAAAGAGAGCTCCATGGTGCAGAAGGTCTTGGGCCGGGTTCCCGACGGCACCCCCGGCCTGAAGGCGCTATGGCAACGGCTGGATCAGCTTGCCGAGGCGGAAGTCCCCGCGTGTGATCCGCGTTGGCGATCGCTGTATCTGGACGCCTGCGTGGCACGGCGCAAGACTCGCCTCCAGGCCCTCCGAGGGAAGGCCACACAGTTTGTCTATGCCAAGCACGGCATTTTCGGCTGCATGCAGGGGCTGGCCGGGAAATACGACCTTCCCGACGAGCAGGTCCGCGACTACACCTACGGTTTCAAGCAGGGCGGGCAGCTCTGCCTGGGCACGCTGCTCGAAGACGGCACGGTCAAGCATGAGGTGCTGCTGGAAAAGCCCGAGGGGGCGATCTGCTATCCGAGCCTTTCCTGGGACGCCCGGACGCTCGTCTTTTCGATGCGTGACAATTTCGAGACCGACTCCTATTACCTCTACACGATGGACCTGGCCGCGCGCCGGGTGAAGCAGATCACCTTCCCCCTCGTCAAAGACGGCAAGCCGCTACCGGTGGCCGACTGCGAGCCGGCGTTCCTGCCCGATGGCCGGATCGTCTTCACGTCGACGCGCGACGTGCATATCAGCGACTGCTGGTACCGCGCCGGCGGGAACATCTATTGCTGCGATGCCGACGGCGGCAAGATCCGCCGCCTGACGTTCGATCAGCTCATGACGAACAACCCTCAGGTCCTGGCGGACGGCCGGATCGTCTTTACCCGCTGGGAATACAACGACCGCAGCGCGCTGTTCAACCATCCGCTGATTGCGATGAATCCGGACGGCACGGCCCAGACGGAATACTACGGGAACAACAGCATGTTTCCCGCGGCGATCATCCACGCGCGCGGCATCCCGGGGTCGCAGAAAGCAATCGCCGTGATCGCCGGGCATCACTCGATCTACAAGGGGAAGCTCGGCCTGATCGACCGCGCCACAGGCATCCAGGCGGGCAAGGGGATCGAGTTTGTCAACACCCGGCTCAACGGCGACCTCGGGCGCGAGTCGGCCGACTTCATCAAGCCCGAGCCGCCCGACCCGACGCGGCCCTACCTCGACTTCAAGATCGACATTTTCGGCCAGTTCGGCCCGCAGTACTCCCATCCCTATGCGTTGGATGAGGAGAACTACCTCTGTTCGTTCTGCCCGGAAGGGTATCTGCCGCCCTTCGGCCCGTTCAATCCTCCGCTGGGCGTCTACTATATGAAGGCCGACGGCGTGCGCGAGCTGCTGGCCTTCGATGCCTGGCAAGGCACGGGCCAGGCGGTCCCCGTCATGCCCCGTACACCGCCCTTCATGCGTGCGTCGCTGGTGCGCCCGCAGGACAACAACGGGATCTTCACGATCCAGGACGTCTATCAAGGACCAGGGCTGGCCGGCGTCGCGCGCGGCACGGCCAAGACCATCCGCGTCGTCGCCTTGGAATACCGCGTTGCCCGCATGGGCTACGGGCAGAACGGCGGCGAGTGCGAGACCGGCCTCTGCCAGACGCCGATCTCGCTCAACAGCGGCAGCTGGGACGTCAAGCACGTCCTTGGCGAGGTGGACATCGAGGCGGACGGCAGTTGCAGCTTTGAGGTGCCCGCGCACACGCCCGTCTACTTCCAGGTGCTCGACGCCAAGGGCTATACGATCCAGTCGATGCGAAGCTGGTCGACGCTCCAAAGCGGCGAGCGTTTCTCCTGCATCGGCTGCCACGAGCACAAGAACGACGCAGGCGTGCAGCCGGCGACCACCCGGAAAACGACGATCGCCCTCTCCAAGCGGGTTCAGAAGCTCAAGCCCTTTGCGGGCAAGGAGCATTCGCTGATTCGGCGGTTGGCGTCCGAGTCGTGGTTGGACAGCGTGGAGAACTACCTGGGGGTCAACGCCCCGCGCTCGCTCGAGGCCGACGCGCCGGTGGACGGTTTCAGTTACGTCCAGGAGATCCAGCCCATCTTCGATCGGCACTGCGTGAGCTGCCACAACGCCTCCCAAATCGAGAAGAGCAAGATCAGCCTGACCGGCGAGGTGGCCAGGCCAGAGACGGTGAAGCTGATCGGCGCAGGACAGGTGGATCCCAAGCGGGCCTACACGCAGTCCTACGTCACCATCACCACCTCGGGCAATCCCGACAAGAACCCGTGGATGACGTGGCTGAAGCCCCGCAGCCGGGCCGTGATGCTCCCGCCGTACCACACGGGGGCGAGCAAGAGCCGAATCATGGATTACTTGGAACCGGCCCACTACGACGTGAAGGTCAGCGAGAACGAAAAACGCGCGTTCGCCTGTTGGCTGGATCTGCTCGTCCCCTTCTGCGGTTCGTACACGCAGCACAACACGTGGACCGACGCGGAAAAGGCCGAGTACGGCTACTTCCAGGAAAAGCGACGTGCCTATGCGGCCGCCGAACTGGAATCGCTTCGCCGGTCTTCAAAGGATTGAATCGCCAACATTGCCCTGACGCCCCCTCGCACGAAGACTTCCACAACCCCTGATTCTCCATCGCCTTCCAGCCATTGCCGCAATCTCAAGTCGACGGATTTGCGGAACCGCTGGTATGGGGGGGCTGCGCTTGCATTTTTCCCTCAGCGGTGTTATCCTCGATTAGTCGTTCACGGCAGGTGACATTTGGGGCAGTGAATTAATCCCCTCGTCAGGATGAATCACCGCACTGCCCCAACGCCCGCTCCGCAGGCTGTACGTCTGTGCCCCCCATCCCACCCTGCCCATCCAGGGTTGGACCGGTGGGGGTTCACCCTGGTCGAACTACTGGTGGTGATCACGATCATCGGCATCCTGATCGGGATGCTCCTGCCTGCCGTTCAGGCCGCCAGGGAGGCCGCACGACGCTCCCAGTGTGCCAACAACCTCAGACAAATTGGGCTGGCCGCTCAGAACCATCTGTTAGCCCAGGGGTTCTTCCCTTCAGGCGGCTGGGGACACGTCTGGGTGGGCGATCCGGATCGGGGCTTTGGGCGCAGCCAACCGGGCGGCTGGATCTACAACACTCTCCCCTATCTCGAACAGCAACCGTTGCACGACCTGGGGCACGGCCAGAGCGGTACGTCCAAGCTCGAAGCCGTCAAGCAACTGGTGGCCACGCCCCTGGCGGTCTTCACCTGTCCCAGCCGCCGCAGCGCAATCCTCTATCCCCACAGGTTGGGAAGCTGGCCGCTTAATCCCGAAGGACTATTCGGGGTCTCGATGAATGGCACCCCTGACGCTCGACCTGTGCTGGTCTGCAAATCGTGCTACGCCATCAACGGCGGGACCTTCTCCCCTGGCACCTCCGCCGGGCCCGTGTCCCCCGAGACGCTGACGCCCATGTCCACGGCTATCGTCGAGCAGTTCACCGGTGTATCCCACTGGCAGAGCCAGATCGCCGCCGCCCACGTGCGCGACGGGCTGAGCAACACCTACT
>JBDKTH010001019.1:0-9011 GCA_039680305.1 Thermoguttaceae bacterium
CGGTAGTAAAGCCGATAGGCATAGCGGCCAGGACTGGTCACCTGGGCCAACTCGCGCACGTAGCATCCCCGTCCCTTATTCTTCGCGGTCGTGCCCGCGATCTTAGCCGCCGTGCTCTTCTGGCGTCCTTCGCCCGCGGCCAGGATCGCGACGTGCGTCGAGCCGGTGGGGGTGCTCGCTTTCCACCGGGCACCGCTCAGCACGGTCCGCACCGGGTTATCCTTCTCCCACACCAAAAGCACACTGCGGCTCGTCTGCCGTGGACTCTCGATCGCCATTGGGGCCGACGCGTCGGGACGGTCTGCACCAACGGACATCAGGGCAACAAGCAAAGCGATCATCGGAAGTCTCCCAGGGTCGAGATACGCGAGCTCAACGCATCAAGTATAGGGCCACTGGCGGCGGGAGTCCACGCAGACAACAGAGGGGGACAGGAGGCAAACGGCCCGTGGAACGCTGCGGCGCCTCTTCTCGTGGCGGAGAACCGCATGGTGCCGTGCGCGGTTTCGCATGGGCCGAACCTATTGCGAGACGCGGCCGCTGGATTAGAATCGCTCAAATGGAGAGATGCCGGCCCCGCGGCTGGCCTTGTCCGCACCCACCTGCCGTCTTGCCACTGGAAAGGACCGTCTGTCATGCAACTTGGAAAACGCATTTGCCCCCAAAAGGCCCTGCTTGTCCTGCCCGCCTTGATCCTCTGTGGGATCGTCGGTGTGGAAGCGATGGCCGCGGAACCGGCCACCTTTTGCGAGGGCGTCGGCCTGCAGCTTTACAGCCTGCGGAACGAGTTCCCCAAGGACGTGCCCGGCACGCTCGACCAGGTGCGCGGCTGGGGCGTTCGCTATGTGGAACTGGCGGGGACCTACAACCTGCCGCCGGAAAAGTTCCGGGCCATGCTCCAGCAGCGAGGCCTCGAGCCGATCGGCATGCATTTCCCCTACAATCAGTTCCGCGACGACGTCGAAGGGATCGCCCGCGAAGCCAAAGCCCTCGGCTTGAAGTACGTCGGCTGCGCGTATATCGGCCACAAGGCGCCGTTTGACGAGGCCCAGTGCCTCCAGGCGGCCGACGTCTTCAACCGCGCCGGCGAGGCCCTGGCCAAGCACGGACTGAAGTTCTACTACCACAACCATGGCTACGAATTCCGCCCCTACGGCGACGGAACGCTTTTCGACCTGCTGGTCACTAAGACCAACCCTCAGTACGTCAGCTTCCAGTTGGACGTCCTCTGGGCATTCCTGCCCGGGCAGGATCCGGTGAAGCTGCTGGAAAAGTATCCCAACCGCTGGCTGTTGCTCCACCTGAAAGACTTGCGCAAGGGCGTGCCGACCAACGAAGGCCCCAAGAGCTCCACCGCGCTGACGAACGACGTGGCCCTGGGCACTGGTCAGGTTGACTGGGCGCCCCTGGTGCGGGCGGCGATGAAGGTCGGCGTGAAGTACTACTTCATCGAAGACGAATCGCCCACGGCCGTCGAGCAGATCCCCGAGAGCCTGAAGTTCGTCAAGCAGCTCAAGTACTAACCTCGCACTCCGGCTCGACCCGCGAAGAAATAGGCTGCATAGCGCAGCACTATTTCTTCGCGGGCTCCAAGCCAAACGCCCGCCAGACGAGGCGGTCTGCCTCCGCCTCCTTGGCACGGTTGCCCGGATCGTCGACCAGTTCGGAGGCCAGCCCCACGAGCCGCTGTCCCAGCCGTCCGTCCAACGACGGCAGGGGGAACTGCTGGACGTATTGCGTCATGAAGCGGCGCCGGCCGGCATACAGCTTGTTGTGGAAGACCACATCATAGTAGCGGGTGATGAACGACGAATTGGCAACGGCGAGCATGAGCAGCAACCAGTCTTCCGCCACGCCCGCTTTGAGCGTGATCCAGTAGCAGTCGCCATTGACGACCGCCCCGCTCCGGTCGAGGAAAAATCGCGGCGACTCGGCGATGTCGGGAAAATCGATCTTGGGCTTCTGCCAGGCCGCGGGATCGTGCGGCACCCAGATCTCATACCAGCGACGCCCCGCGTCGATGACGTACTTCCGCCCCTCAAGGCGCTCGCGGTGCAGGCTGAGGTACTTGGCGGCCTGCGGGTATTTGCCCAGTTCCACGGCGGCCCGCTTGCCGTTCTTTGTTGCGTGAGGATAGAGAATCCACGTTCTCCCCGCCAGTTCGGCACCGCGCCATCGGCCGGCGATCGCGTGCGTGACCAGCGGGCGCAAGAGGGCCCGCTCTGGCCGTTGGCCCGTCGGCATCTGGTGCCAGTCGTCGCGGATGAAGACGCGATCCGCCGTCGTCTTGACGCCGACGCGAATGACGCCCAGATCGTCAAAGACACACGCCTGATGCGATCGGACCGTCGCCAACCATTGTTCGGATTCCGGCGTCGCCAACGCCCAGACATCGTTCTTCTCGTCCTCCCGCAGGCTCCCGCGTTCGATCCGGCAGTATCCGTTGCCGACATCCACCGTGCCAGCGATGGCCCGATCTGCAACCGCATCCAGCACGGAGGCAAACCGGCCAGCCAGCGGTACGGTCGGACCGCGATGCTCGTAGACGCGATGGAACTCGCAGCGACGCGACGGCCCGGGCGATTGCTTCCGTGCCACGACGATCACCGGCAGAACGGCGGCCGCAAAGAGCCGCGTGTCGCCCATGTCGTAGATCGCTTCCAGGCAAAACTCGTCGCGCAACAGGCGACGCAACGCCGCACCGGACTTGACCGTGAGAAACCGATTCGAGGTCAATAGTCCCAAAACGCCTCCCGGTTTCAGCGCATTGGCCATCGCCCGCACAAAGGCGTGATACAGATCGACTCTGCCCGTCAGTCCAAATCGGCGAGCAAGCTCCTGCGCTCGGTCGGAGCCGAGCACTTGGGTGCGCACGTAGGGCGGGTTGGCGATGATCGCGTCGAATCGGCCCACGTACTCCGCTTCGCCACCTTCCGACGGTTCCTGCGGCCGCTCGCGCCGGGCGCACGCCTCCAACCCCTTGAGCGTAAGAAAGTCCTCGCCCTGCAAGCGAGCATCCCGTGCGCCGCAGGCGGCCAGTCGCTGGGTGGCCTGCTCGACTGCCTCACGGTCCGTCTCGAAGCCGTAAAGCGTCACGCGACCGCGTAACCGGGCAGGGACGGCCTCATGAGCGGCCTGGAGCAAGCCGCCGTCTCCGCACGCCGGATCGAGGATCTCAATCCGTCGGGACGCCTTGGGCAGGTGTCCCGGTGCGAGGGTCACCCGGGCCAAGAACCGTGCCAGCTCAGGCGGAGTGTAGTGAATCCCGCATACCTTCCGTTTGTCGCGGTTCATCTCCCACCCTGCACCGGCCTACTGGATTAGCGAGCGTTTTCGTCAAAACCCATCAGGTCGTCATCCTAGCACTCGGCGCTAGTATCGATACCCGCCTAATGTGGGGCATTCAAACGTAATTCTTCGACTCGACCCCTCCTTTTTAACTACCCGTACACCATCGTCGCTAGCACTCGTCTCGCCAAGTCCGGTTGCGTAACTGCCTTACTTGATATGCGTTACGTCCATTCATCAGGAATTCCCTTATCCTGAACTTGACAGCTCAAGGATTCGATATATAAATATCGATACTACGATATCGAGCTTTTGATATCGAACTTTCAGGAGCGAACCCCACCATGATCGACGAACCTCCCTTCCGAACCGCCCCGCTGCCGACCGTGCGTCGCATGCCGGCCTACCTGAACCTCCTGCGACGGCTGCGGGCCGAGGGGTGCCAGGTGGTCTCGGGCACTCGGATCGCGGAGGAATTGGGCCTCGATTCGGTCCAGGTCCGCAAGGACTTTTCCTATACGGGGATGGTCGGCAAGGCGGGCGTCGGCTTCCAGATCCCGACGGTCATCCACATGATCGAGACCTTCTTGGGGTGGGACAACACGACCGACGCCTTTCTGATCGGCGCCGGGTCGTTGGGCACCGCGATCATGGGCTACCAGGGCTTTCAACGCTACGGCCTGAATATCGTAGCGGCCTTTGACAAGAACCCGGAGAAGAACGGCCTGAACATCCACGGCAAGCAGGTCCTGCCGATGGACAAGCTCCTGGACCTCGCCCAACGGATGCACGTTCAGGTGGGCATCATTACCGTCCCCGCCGAAGGCGCCCAAGAGGTGGCCGACCAGTTGGTCGAGGCCGGCGTCGGGGCGATTTGGAACTTCGCCCCCGTGTCGATCAAAGTCCCGCCGACGATCATCCTCCAGAACACCGAGTTGGCTTCCGAACTGGCCGTGCTCTCCGTGATGCTCAGCCAGGCGCAACAGAAGCCGACTCCGCCGGGGCTCAACAGTCCGTCCCCCAGTAGTCATCCGCCGTGTAGTAGCCGCGACTCTGAAAGCGGTCCACCCTGATCTCTTCGTAACCGCCGTCCTTCACAACCCCAAACCCCCAACCCGACGCCAGACGCTGGTGCCGGACCGCTCACGGTCTGTCTTTAGCACTCGCCGGCACCAGGACCACGACGAACCACGCACCACCACCTTCGCTCACCGAGGAGTCCTTGACCATGATTGTTAACTTGCAGGAAACCGACACGAGAACCACCTGGCTGAATACCGCGGAACCCAAGGCCGAGCCGCCCGCTCGGTATCCCCGCATCACCACAGTCGAGGAGCTTGACGCCCTGATCGCTCGGGTGCGCAAGGCCCAGCAGGTCTTCGCCACCTACACGCAAAAACAGGTCAACGCGATCTTCAAGGCGGCCGCCGCGGCCGCCAACGCCGCGAGGATCCCTTTGGCCCGCCTGGCCGCCGAGGAGACGGGGATGGGGATCATCGAGGACAAGGTGATCAAAAATCACTTCGCCTCGGAATACATCTACAACAAGTTCAAGGACGTGCGAACCTGCGGCGTGATCGAGCACGACGAGATGTACGGGATCCGCAAGGTGGCCGAGCCAGTGGGCGTGGTGGCCGGCGTGGTGCCGACGACCAACCCGACCTCGACGGCGATCTTCAAGTCGCTCTTGGCCCTGAAGACCCGCAACGGGATCATCTTTTCGCCGCATCCCCGCGCCCGGCGGGCGACCTGCGAGGCGGCCCGGATCGTGCTGGAAGCGGCGGTCAAGGCCGGCGCCCCGGAGCACATCATCGGCTGGATCGATGAGCCGACCGTCGAGTTGAGCAAGTACTTGATGGATCACCCGGAGATCGACCTGATCCTGGCCACGGGCGGCCCGGGGATGGTCCACGCGGCCTATTCGTCGGGCAAGCCGGCGATCGGCGTGGGCGCGGGCAACACCCCGGCCGTGATCGACGAGACGGCCAGCATCCCGATGGCGGTCAACTCGGTGCTCTTGAGCAAGACGTTCGACAACGGCATGATCTGCGCCTCGGAGCAGTCGATCGTCGTGGTCGACGCGGTCTACGACGCCGTGCGCGAAGAGCTTCTCAAGCGCGGTGCGGCCCTGCTCGATGCGGAGCAGCGCAAGCTACTGGCCGCCACGCTGGCCCCCAAGGGCAAGCTCAATGCGGCGGTGGTCGGTCAGCCGGCGGCCAAAATCGCCCAGATGGCCGGGTTTGAAGTGCCGGCCGAAGCCAAGGTGCTGGTGGCCGAGATCACCGGCATCGGGCCGGAAGAGCCGTTGAGCATCGAGAAACTCAGCCCCGTGCTGGCGATGTACCGCGCCACGGATTTTGACGATGCCACGGCCAAGGCCGAGGCGCTCGTGCAGTTCGCCGGGCACGGCCACACCGCCGTCTTGTACACCAATCCGCGCAACGCCAAGCGGATCGAAGCCTTTGGCCTCAGGCTCCAGGCCGGACGCGTGCTGGTCAATCAGCCGGCCAGCCACGGGGCGATCGGCGACCTGTACAACTTCCGCCTCGAACCGTCGCTCACGCTCGGCTGCGGAACGTGGGGCGGCAACAGCGTCAGCGAGAACGTCGGCGTCCGCCAACTGCTGAACATCAAGACCGTGGCCGAACGGCGCGAGAACATGCTCTGGTTCCGCGTGCCGCCGAAGGTCTACTTCAAGTCGAACGCGCTCCCCGTGGCCCTGGCCGAGCTGGCCGACCGGAAGCGGGCGTTTGTCGTGACCGACGCGCCGCTGTTCGAGATGGGCTTTGCCGACAAGGTGACCGATCTCTTGGAAGAGATGGGCCTGGAGACCCAGGTGTTCTTCGAGGTCCAGCCCGACCCGGACCTGACGACGATCTACCACGGCGTCGAGCGGCTTGAGACGTTCAAGCCCGACGTGATCGTGGCCATTGGCGGCGGCAGCCCGATGGACGCAGCCAAGATCATGTGGCTCTTGTACGAGCATCCCGAGGTGAAGTTCGAGGACTTGGCGATGCGGTTCATGGACATCCGCAAGCGGGTCTTCGCCTTCCCGGAACTTGGCAAGAAGGCCCTGATGGTGGCGATCCCCACCACTTCGGGCACGGGCAGCGAAGTGACGCCGTTTGCCGTGGTGACCGACGACCGCACGGGCGTGAAGTACCCGATCGCCGACTACGAGTTGACGCCCGACATGGCGATCGTCGATCCGCAGTTGGTGATGAGCATGCCCAAGAAGCTCACGGCCTACGGCGGACTCGACGCGCTCGTCCATGCCCTGGAGGCGATGGCGTCGGTCGTGGCCACCGACTACACCAACGGCCTGGCCCTGGAAGCGATCCGGGTGTTGATGAAGTATCTGCCGGCGGCCTACGAGAACGGGGCCACCGACCAGTTGGCCCGCGAGAAGGTGCACAACGCGGCCACGATGGCCGGGATGGCCTTTGCCAACGCCTTCCTGGGGCTCTGCCACTCGATGGCCCACAAGCTCGGGGCGGCCTATGACTTGCCGCACGGGCTGGCCAACGCGCTTTTGATCAACCACGTGATCCGTTACAACGCCACCGATGCGCCGCTGAAGCAGGCCGCCTTCCCGCAGTACGAGTACCCCTCGGCCAAGGCCCGCTACGCCCGCGTGGCCGCCTACCTCGGCCTGCCGGGCAACACGGACGACGAGAAGGTCGAGGCCCTGATCGCTGCGATCGAGGAACTGAAGCGCAAGCTGGACATCCCGGTCACGATCCGTGAGGCCGGGGTGGACGAAGCCCGCTTCCGCGCCGGCGTCGATAAGCTGGCCGAGTTGGCCTTCGACGATCAGTGCACCGGGGCCAACCCCCGCTACCCGATGATCGCCGACATCCGCGATCTCTACCTCCGGGCTTTCGTCGACAAAGCCTGATTCGACGGTCCGATGCCCAGGCTCCGGGGTCCTGTCCACCCACAGGCCCCGGAGCCTTTTTTGTTCTAGGATCTGGTGGGGAAGGCGGAACTTCTGATCGGTTGCGGGGTTTCTTAGGATGTCGTTGCGCGATCGCGTCACACCCCCCTTTCTAGGAGTCCGGCAACCATGAAGAGGATCATCTTCGCAGCGGTCCTTGTGGGACTGATGGTCAGCCCGGTGGTCAGCTCGGCCAGTGCGGCGGAAGCGGCCACGGCCAAACGGCCCAATATCCTGCTGGTGCTGTCGGATGACCACAGCTATCCCCACGTGGGCTGCTATGGGAACCCGGATATCAAGACGCCGAACCTCGACCGATTCGCCTCGGAAGGGATCCGCTTGGACCGGGCCTACGTGGCTTGCCCGCAGTGCGTCCCCTCGCGTGCGACGATCATGACGGGCCGCTCGCCGGTCGGGGTCGCGATGACGCGGTTCTCCGCCCCGCTGGCCCGCGACGTGGTGACCTATCCCGAGTTGCTTCGGGCCCAGGGGTACTTTACGGGCGTGGCCGGGCGCACCTTCCACCTGGACGGGGCGGCGAACTCGCCGGAGTCGCGCGCCGTGTACGAGAAGTATGGACTGCAGACGTTTTCCCAACGGCTGGACTATGTGAAACAGGCCGGCAAGCGTCCGGACACTCTTGGCCAGTACCGCGAGTTTCTGGACGCGGTGCCCAAGGACAAGCCATTCTTCCTTCAACTCTGCTACAGCGATCCCCATCGGCCGCTCGACAAGAACGCCATTCCGGAGCCCCACGACCCGGCCAAGCTCACGCTGCCGGCCCACTATCCCGACACGCCGGCGGTGCGTGAGGATTTCGCCCGGTACTACGACGAGATCTCCCGCTTCGACGGCGACTTCGGCGCGGTCCTGGCCGAATTGGACAAGCGGGGACTGGCGCGCGACACGCTGGTCGCGTTCATGGGCGACAACGGGGCGTCGCAGCTCCGCGGCAAAGGCACGCTCTACGAGTTGGGGATCCATGTGCCGCTGCTCGTCCGCTGGCCCGCCGTGGTCAAGCCGGGGGCAACCTCCGCCACGTTGATCTCCGCGGAGGACCTTGCCCCCACGTTCCTCGCCGCTGCGGGCGTGGCCCCGGCCAAGGAGATGACCGGCCGGAGCTTTTTGAAGCTTCTCCAGGGCGAGCCGTTCGAAGGGCGGAACTACGTCTTCGCCGAGCGGGGCGCGCACGGTTCGGGCCTGCCGAACAACAGTGCCGCCTTCGACCTGGGCCGCTGCGTGGTGGCAAAGCGCTACAAGCTGATCTACAATGCGCTCTGGCAAATCCCGTATGCGCCGGTCGATTTTGCCGGTGATCCGTTCTGGAAAGAGCTGGAGGCGATGAACGCCGCTGGGAAACTGTCGCCGGAACTGGCGCGAGTCTACTTCTCGCCCACCCGGCCGATGTTTGAGCTCTATGACCTGGAGGCCGACCCGCGGGAATTCCGGAATCTCATCGGCAGCAAAGAGGCTGCCCAGGTCGAGCATGAACTGAAGGCCGCCCTTCAGGAGTGGATGATCCTGGAACGGGACTACGTGCCGCTGCCGATCCCCGGGCGCATGCCCGCGAAACGGGCGTCGGCAAAAGGCGGACAGAAATCGTGAGCAGCGTCGCCGTCGGGACCGACGCAAGAGAAAGGAGCCTGCAATGAAGCGTTCCCATCCGTATGCCCTGGGGTTCAGCGTGGCCCTGTTTGCCGCCATGGCTGGTCCGATTCCCGCGGTTGCCGCCGAAGGGGCGACCAAGGCCCGGCCCAACATCGTCTATATCATGAGCGATGACCAC
>JBDKTH010001283.1:0-3839 GCA_039680305.1 Thermoguttaceae bacterium
CAACGACGGCGCACTGGCGTCGATGATATGGATTGCATGCGAACCGGGGTCGTCCCCGGAACAGGGGTGATCAGCGCTCGCGACCAGATCGGATATGCTGGTCAGTATTCCTTCCATCATCCCCACCCTGCCCATTCAGAGGCTGAAGAGAACCGCGTTTTGGGTCATCTCGCGATCGAGGTCCTCCGCCAACACCTTCAAGTCGGCCCCCGTCAGAGAGAGCCCTGCCAGCGCCGGCGGCGAGTTCCTCACCACTTTCAAACCGACGGAGGATATCTCCTTTAGCGTACAGATGATGTTGGCGACCTCGACACAACGGACGATGGCGATGTGGTCGCCGCGGTAATTCACCGACGCATGATGATGGCGAATCGCGGCTTGGACCGCCTCGGGAAACCCCCAACGTTCCCCGATCTTTTCGCCGAGCATAGTGTGGTCAAAACCCATCACGCTTCGCTCCACGTCGCAAAGCGTCCGCGTCGGCTCCAGCTTACCGATCACCTGGGAAAAGGGGAGATGCGCGTACTGATCCGCGAGCACCAGACCGATGTCATGGAGCAGTCCAGCGAGAAACGCATCTTCGAAACTGTCGAGCTTCCGACGCATGGCGATCAGGCGCGCACACAACCCGACCGCCACGAGATGACGCCACAACCCGCCGCGACGATAAGGGCCGATGGTTTCCGTTCCGCGAAAGAGATCGCTCACGCTGGCCGTCATGGCGATGTTGCGGATCTGTTTCATGCCGAGGTAGGCGATTGCTTGTTGGATGTTCGTGACCCGCACCCGCAGCGCATACGCGGCCGAGTTGATGCATCGCAAAACGCGGGCGCTCAGCGATACATCGTTCTCCATCACGGACTTCAGCTCGGCGGCCGTTGACTTCGGATCGTTGGCGATCTCCATTACCCGCATGGCCACTTGGGGCAGTGAGGAGACGTCGTCGATGTGTGCGACGAGCTTCTCCAGGATGGCGGAAGGGCCCTGAGTGCTGACCGGTGGCGAAGACATCTTGTCGTCCCCTTTCTCCGACCAAAGGTTTGAATGACAGCCCCTACCCGCATCGCGACCATTCGGTGTGTCACGGTCACTGAAACGGCCTTCGTAGTGAAAGCGTAGTATACTGAAAGCGTCTGTGCGAAGCCGCACGTTCCGTATCATGGGAAAAGCGAGCGGCACCTGACGAACCGCCCAAAACGTGCACGCAGTAGAGAGGAGAATTCGCCAGGAAGCGTACTCGATTCATGTCGTTCCAGATCCGGTCGAGGCCGTATTGGCGACAGCGTGAAACATCAGCGAGATTAGTAACAATGGCGCCCCGCCCCAATTGGGAGATGTGGGGTGCCAACATAAGGAATCGCTACAACCCGATGGTGATGTATGGCAAGAGTCTTGATCGTCGATGATTCGTCGCTCAGTCGGGCCATGGTGGCCAAGGCCCTCAAGGATGCCGGGTACGAGGTGGTCGAAGCGGTGGATGGCCAAGCCGGAATTGCGGCCTTTGACAGTCAGCCCTTCGACTGCGTGGTCACCGACCTGCTGATGCCGGTGCTGGACGGACAGCAGTTGCTGACTCACGTGCGGGAAGTCAACCCGCGGATTCCGGTGGTGGTTCTTACGGCCGACATTCAGGCGAGCACCCGCGAGATGTGCGCGGAGCTTGCCGTGAACGCGTTCGTGAATAAACCGGTCAAAGCGAAGGTGGTCCAGGCTTGTGTCGCGAAGGCCCTGTTGCAGGCTCAAGGAGCGCCAGCATGGATCTGACGACAGAACAGCATGATGCGTTGACGGAACTGGTCAACATCGGAGTCGGACGGGCCGCCGCAGCCCTGAGCGAACTCTGCGGCGAGCGTGTAAACGTCTCCGTACCCCGTGTGCTTGTCTGCCAACTTGCCGAGTTGGCGGATCACCTGCCCGTTGACGAAGGCCAACTGGACACCCTCGTCTTCGAGGACTTTCAAGGCAGGCTCTCCGGACGTGCGGTTCTGGCGTTTCCGCATGCAAGCAGTCTCCGGTTGGGCCAACTCTTAGGACATATCGCTTGCTTGCCCAGTGAAAGCGACGTCGATCTGTGCGGGATCCTCACGGAGGTGGGCAACCTGGTCCTGAATGGAGTGCTGGGGTCCATGGGAAACATGGCGCAGACCAGACTGCTCTGCTCGGTGCCAGAATTGGTCACGATCACCGAGCCGACGTCTCTGTTGGCTGGCTACCTGTCGCGCAAGGATCAGCCTGAGCACAGTCTCTTCTTAGCGAACGTGCATTTCCACGTCGCACGACGTGACATCCAAGGCTCGATACTGGTCTTGTTCGAATGTGACGGCATTGTCAGCTTGCTCGACTCCCTGATTGTCCAGAGCATTTGAACCGCGAGGAGGCAAAGCATGCCATCTGCCGCGTGCGATGGGATCGTGGATTATCAGGTGATTCTGGATCTCCTGCCAATGGGGGCTTGCATCATTGATCGCGAGCTGCGTGTCTGTGCATGGAATCTGGCCCTTGTGGAGTGGACAGGGATATCCCGGGAAGGGATTCTGGAGAAACGCTTGACGGAGTACTTCCCCCGTCTTGCGTCATGGTGTTTTCGGGACCGGCTGGCTCAGGTTTTTGATCAGGGGACGCCGGCGATCTTTTCCGCCGCATTCCACAAGTACTTCATTGCTGTTGAGGTGAAAACCGGAGCCTACTCCGGCCACATGCTCCAACAAACCGTCGTGCGTCCGCTCGATCCGCAGCGGGAGAAAGCCTTCATCCTCATCCAGGACGTGACCACCCAGTTCTTACAAATGGAAGAACTGCGGGAGCGACGGAGCGATTGCCGCGTATCACGGTAGTTGACTGGCAACAGACTCGCAGCTCATGGCCGATCGCTTGACTAGGCAATTCGAACTTCCGTACAAACCTCAAGAGAGACTCCGCCACCTCTTGGGCCGCCGTGTCGACGCTCCAGTCAAGTGGGGATGTCGGCGTGCGACCCGCGGGGTCTTCTGGTCTACGGCACCCGCTTCACGGCCGGCGGCTGCCAGGCGCCGGCGAGCACCGTTTCCTTCGGCCAGTAGAGACGCAGCATCAGGACGAACTTGTCTTTCGGTGCCGGTAACCAGTTCGACTCCTTGTCCTTGCCCGGCGACTCATGCTGGATGAAAAGATCCAGGGAGCCGTCCGGGTTATACGCGAACGTGTTTCGAGGGCTGAGGGTGTAACGGTTCAGCGGGTTTGCCACGAAGAACATCCTGGCGTTGTACATCGTCAGCGACCAGAAACCGTTGACCGGGGGAGTCTGCCCCTTGGCGAAGTGCAGCACGTACTTGTTGGCGCCGTCATAGGGCTGACCGTCCGCATCGACCTTCGAGGTCGGGTAGATCGCATCCTGGGGCCGGTTGGCGCCCAGGCCGATCGCGGTGATGAAGGCTCGCTGCAGGTAATCGGTACCGTAGGTTCCGGTCTTCAGTGAGAAGGTCCAGCCGTTGACTTCGGAGCCAGCGTTCTTGAAGTGGGCCCTGATCTTCTCCACCGCCGCCTTGGGGACGCCTGTGAGGCCCTTGGCCACGGCCGGGTCGAGCTTCGCGATGTCGAAGTCCCGCCCCGGGATGATCCCGATCTTCGCCATTTTCTCGACCATCGGGGCGTCCTGGGGCATTGGTGGATTGTCCTTTAAGAGCGTCGCCAGGAGATTGAAGTAAGCGGGCGCATCGAGCCGGTCCACCTGTTCCCGCGTTGGGGTCTTCATGTCGATGCTCGGATCAACCTTGCCCGGCGGCGGGGTGTAGAGCTTGTCGTAGGCGCTAAGCGGAACCACTGCGAGTTGGTCCCGGAACGCATGCGCCGCCTTGTCGTCC
>JBDKTH010001243.1:0-5486 GCA_039680305.1 Thermoguttaceae bacterium
CCCATTGCCGCGTGGAGCGAGTTCCAGGTTGCCTTGGCGGAAGGCGGCGGCCATGGCCAAGGGGACCTCGGCTTCGGCCAGCACGACCCGGGCCCGAGTGCGGGCCACTTCGGACTTCATCTCTTGCTCGCGGGCCATGGCCAAGGCCCGTCGCTCTTCGGCCTTGGCCCGGGCGACGCGCGTGTCGGCCTCGGCCTGGTCGGCCTGCAAGCGGGCGCCGATGTTCTCGCCCACGTCGATGTCGGCAATGTCGATCGAGACGATCTGGAATGCCGTCTGGGCGTCGAGGCCACGGGCCAAAACCGCCTTGGAGATGTTGTCCGGATTCTCCAACACTTCCAGATGCCGGTTGGCCGAGCCGATCGAGGTGATGATCCCTTCGCCCACCCGGGCGATGATCGTCTCTTCCGTGGCCCCGCCGATGAGCCGCTCCAGATTGGTTCGCACGGTTACGCGGGTACGCACCTTCAGTTCCACGCCGTTCTTGGCGATTGCGCTGAGGGTCGACTTGTCCGACTTGTTCGGATCGGGGCAGTCGATCACCTTGGGATTGACGCTCGTGCGCACGGCGTCGAGCACGTCGCGGCCGGCCAGGTCGATCGCCGCGGCCTGGTCAAAGTCGAGGTTCAGGTCGGCCCGATGGGCGGCGATCAGGGCCCGGATCACGTTCGGCACATTGCCGCCGGCCAGGTAGTGGGCTTCCAGACGCCGCGTGGTGATATCGCGGGCTAAGCCGGCTTGCATCGCCATAATCTTCGCCTGGACGATGATCCGGGCGTCGACCTGGCGGAGGCTCATGCCGACGAGGCTCCAAATGCTCACACGAGCACTGGACATGTAGGCCTGGAACCAGAGCCTCCCATAGACGCCGAACAGGATGAGCATCACCACGGCGAGGATAGCCAGGATACCCCCTCCGATGACGACCCAAAGAGCCACGTCGGCTTGGGCCAGCAAGAAGAGTCCTTCCAACATGCCTGTCTCCTGTCGATTTGAGTCGGGACGGGTCCTCAGAAGCGTCGCGCACCACGAAGTAGCATACCGGATTGAACGGCTGGGGAAAAGCCACTCTCCCTGCGGGCGGCGATTTGCTATGCTTGAGATATGGTACGTCCGGAATTAGCCCGCTTGGAACTCTTGGCCGAAGTCGACGCCCTGGTCGATGCGCTCAAACACTGGACCGACACGGCGCCCACCTGGGGGCCCGCCCGGGCCTGCCGGGCCCTGGTCCGACGCCTGGTCGAGCGGACCGACCTGATGCGGGTGCGACTGGAATCGCCGCTGGTCGTTGCCACCCTGGGGGGGACGGGAACGGGAAAGAGTGCCCTGGTCAACGCCTTGGTCGGCGCGGAGGTGACCGAGACCGGCCGCGCCCGGCCCACCACCCAGCGTCCGATCCTCATTTGCCGGCCGGACATCACGCCGGAGACCTTGGGGATTGCCGAGGACAGCGTCGAGCTTGTCCAACGCGAACTGCCAACCCTGCGGGACATGGTGATCCTCGACTGTCCCGATCCGGACACGACCGAAGAGGAGGGGCCGGGTTCCAACCTGACCCGTTTGCGGGAGATCCTGCCGCACTGCGACGTGCTGTTGGTCACCGGCACCCAGCAGAAGTACCGTAGTGCCCGGGTCGCTGAGGAACTGGCCGCCGCTGCCCCGGGGGCCCGGCTGGTCTTTGTGCAGACCCATGCCGACCTGGAGCAGGACATCCGCAAGGACTGGCAAACCGTGCTCCAGGACCAGTATGCGACTGGACACCTTTTCCTGGTCGACTCCCTGGCGGCATTGGCCGACGCAAAGAACGGCCTGGCCCCGCGGGGCGAATTCGCCGCGCTGTTGGATCTCCTCACCCGCCAACTGGCCGGCGCCACGGCCTTGCGGATCCGGCGGGCGAACTTCTTGGACCTGATCCACGACACGCTCGACGCCTGTCAGACGCGACTCCGCGCGGCCCTGCCGGCGGTCGAGCAAGCCCGCACCGCGATGGACGAACAGCGGGCCAAGCTCTCCGGGCAATTGACCCAGCAGATGCGCAATGAACTGCTGGCCAGCCGCCGCCAATGGGAGAGCCGCCTGGTGGCCAAGACGGCCTCGCGCTGGGGTTTTAGTCCGTTTGCCGTGGTGTTGCGGATCTACCAGGGGCTGGGCGGACTGGTTTCCAGTGCCCTCTTGTTCCGTGCCCGAACCCCGGCCCAGGTCGCCCTCTGGGGCGCGATGGAAGGGGCCCGCACGTTGCATCGCTTCCGCCGCCAGCGCCAGGCCGACACCAGCGCCCAGAGGGCCTTGGCCGGTGTCTGGGCCCCGGGCGAACTCCGCGCCGCGGCGCTGGTCTTGGACGGCTATGTGGCCGAGGCCGACCTGGACCGCCACGCCGTCGCCGCGGAGACGGTGACCAACGAAGCGGCGGCCGCCAGCCAGACGTTTGTCGGGGATGTGTCGGTCGAACTGGAATCGCTGCTGGACCGGGTGGCCCAGCGGCACACCGGTTGGTTTACCCGCTGGCGCTACGACCTGATGCTGCTGGTCATGCTGGGGTTCCTCCTGTATCGGCCGGCCAAGAATTTCTTCTACGACTCCTGGCTGGCCACGCCGCTGGAGCCGCTTTATGGGCTGAATTTCTACCTGCTGTCGATCTTCTGGCTCGTCTTGTGGTGCGGCTTTTTGCTGTGGGCCTTCACCAGCCGTCTGCGCCGAGGGTTGCGCCGCGAGATCAATCAATTGGCCGAAGGCTGGACCAGCACCCGGCAGTCGCTGGGGATCTTTGCTCAGTTGGAGACGCAGTGCACCGAGGCCGAGCGATTCGAGCACGAGTTGGCCCGGTTGCAGCAGCAAGTGGCCGCGATTCGTCATCGGCTGGCGCTGCCCGACGAGAAGCTGGGGCACGCGGTGTAGGGGGTGGTGTGGGCGCGAGCGTCTGCATTTCTCCGGTCGCAAGCGACCGGGCTAAACGGGATGTCTTTGGGGAGGGTACGCAAAAAAACGCGGGGCGACCGCGGATGGCGGCCGCCCCGGCTTTGGGCTCACTGATTACGAGTCGCCCGACTAGACCTCGTCGCCGATCACGTACGGCTTGCGGTATTCCGGACGACGATAGAGCTTCATCGCCTCGGGGTTGTCGACGATCGCTTCGGTCTTCGGGTCGATGACCAGCTTCTGGCCGCCGAGGCGGTAGCTGATGTTGGCGTAGTGGAACCAGAGCGCGCTGCGGTGGCCTTCTTCCACGTCGGCGTTGGGCAGGCTGCGGCTGCGCACGCACTGGACAAAGTTCTCCTTGTGCTCCGGATCGGGGAACAGGCCCTTGCACTGGTCCTTGACCACGCCTTCCTGAAGCTTCGGCCGGGTGAAGACCTGCCAGCCGCCGCCGTGGCGGCCGACGTACATCACCCCTTCGGTCCCGTAGATCTCGATCCGCGTGGCGCACTGCGGCCAGTAGTGGAACTTGTCGGTGGCCTCGCGAATCAGCGGGGAGATTTTGAGCATGTAGGGCGTGTAGAGGGTCATCTCGAAGGTGACAACCATGTTGTCGCACTCCCAGACGGCGATCTGCGTATCAGGCGTTTCGGCCGCCCCCTGGCTGTTGAACCGGCCGCCCACGGAGTAGACCGTTTTGGGATAATCGACGCCCAAAAGCCAGCGGGCCAGGTCGATCTGGTGGCTGGAGTCGTTGACGATGTCGCCGCCGGAGTACCGCCAGAGATGATGCCAGCCGTTGATGTAGCCCCTGCTGTACTTGCCGGCCGGGGCCGGGCCGTTCCACATGTCCCAGTCAAACCCCTTGGGCGGATCGGTTTCCGGCTGCTTGGCGTCGTTGGCCCAGAACTTCTGGTCGTAGATCCGGCAGAAGTGGATCTTGCCGAGCTTGCCTTCCTCGATGTACTTCTTGGCCGCCATGTTATAGGGCGCGCTGCGGCTCTGGGTGCCCACCTGGACGACCCGCTTGTACTTGCGTCCCGCCTCGACCGCCTTGCGCCCTTCCCAGCAGTCGTAACTCAATGGCTTTTCCACGTAGACGTCCTTGCCGGCCTGGCAGCTCCAGATCGTGGCCGGGACGTGCCAGTGATCGGGCGTGGCGATGACCATCGCGTCGACCGACTTGTCGTCCAACGCCTTGCGGAAGTCCTGGATGCACTGCGGCTTCTTGCCGCCCTGCGCCTCGGCGATCGTCTTGGCCCGGGCTTCGAACAGGTTGCTGTCGACATCGCAGACGTAGGCAAATTCGCAGTCGCCTCGGCTGGCGAAGCCGGGGGCCAGCGAACTGCCCCGCCCGCGCACGCCGACAATCGCCATGACAATCTTGTCGTTGGCCGGGGCGCCCCAGACCGAGGCCGCATTGGGCAGGATCGTCAACCCGGCGGCCAATGCCAGGCTGGTCTTCTTGGAGCGATCGAGGAACTGACGTCGATTGATCTTTGTCACAGTGGGATCCTCCTGGCAAAGCGGGAACGAACCGGCGGGAAAGTCGCTTGTGGCCACCCAATCGGGCCGCAGTCTCCAACAAGACGCACAGCCCCCCTCTACACGATCCTACTCGCCCCGTTTTTGGCCGCAACCCGGAAACGCGGCATTCTGTCCTGAAAACGCGCAAGCCCCGGAGCTGTCTTGATTATCGGCCCCCGTGGGAGCGACTGTCAAGGAAGTTGGTGGCGGGAGGGTAAGGACGAATTGGGAAGGACCAAGGACGAAGGACTAAGGACGAAGGGATGAAGAAAAACAAAGGGCTGCTGGTGTCGTGTCGCAATGTGGCCGACTATTCGGGAATCCTTAGTCCTTAGTCCTTCGTCCTTTTTCATTTCTTCCCCATCCGCCGCTGCTGCTGGAAGAATCGCGTGAGGATCTGGCCGCACGGCTCGGCCATGACGCCGGGAACGACTTGGACGCGATGGTTCAGCCGGGGATCGTCCAACAGGCGGTAGAGCGTGTGGACGGCGCCGGCTTTGGGGTCGGTCGCGCCGTAGACGAGCGTCGGGATCCGCCCCAGGAGGATCGCTCCGGCACACATCGGACAGGGCTCCAACGTCACGTAGAGCGTGCAGCCGTCCAATCGCCACGAGTTGAGGGATTGGGCGGCCTGCGTGATGGCGATCATCTCGGCGTGGGCCGTGGGGTCGTGGAGCTGCTCGCGCTGATTGTGCGCCGCGGCAATCACTCGCTCTTGGTGGACGATGACCGCCCCGATCGGCACCTCGTCTTCCGCAAAGGCCGCCTCCGCCTCTTGAAGGGCCAATCGCATGTAGTAGTCGTGCACGAACAACCTCCCAACGGCTCCCCTTGCCACTCGATCCGTCCATCACTCTCCGGGAATGATACCCAATTCAGCGACGGACGCAAAACGCTGCCGTTGAAAACCCTCGGTGGCCACGAAGCGGACGTAGCGGGCTTCGCGCGGCCGGTCGAAGAGCAGGGTTTTTTCGTCGGGAGTGGGGACCAACGTCCCCTTGGCCGCTGGCGAGCCCCAGGTCTTGCCATCCTGACTGACATAGACC
>JBDKTH010001269.1:0-3222 GCA_039680305.1 Thermoguttaceae bacterium
AAAACAGATCCCGAGGAACGTCAGCAGGAAGAGCCCACTTGTCATCCACGTCAGGATTCGCACCCGTCGCCGATCGCGACGCAAGGCCGCTTGGGCCATTTCCCGCCCCTCGGCGGATGAACTCGGCGTCAAGCCGTCGAGCGCCAGCAGAGCGTCTGCAAGGGGCCTCTTTTCCGCCGGTTCTTTGCGCTGGTCGTTCATGTCATTTCCTCTCTTCGATCGCCTTGCGCAGGGCCGCCTTGGCGTAGTACAGCCGCGACCGGACCGTGCCGATCGGGCAGCCTGTCACCTTGGCGATCTGCTCGTAGGTCATGTCTTCCAGAAAACGCAGCACCAGGACTTCCCGTTGCTCCGGGGGAAGCAGGTCCAGGCTCGCGTGAATCCCCTGGGCGTCTTCCTCGCGGAACCCGTTGTCGTGTGACGGCTCCTCGACGAGATCGGAAACGTCGAACAAACGCTCCGGCGTCCGCCCTCGCCACTGGACCGCGGCCTTGTCCCGGGCGATCCGGTAAAGCCACGCCGCCAGCGCCGCCGGATCGGCCAGTCGCGGCAACGCCCGGAAAACGGCCAGCCAGACCTCTTGGAGCACGTCGTCCGCGTGGTCCGGGCGCGGCAGCATGCGGCGAAGATAATAGCGCAGCCGCGGATGGTACCGCGCGACGAGTTCCTCGAACGCGCCTTCATCGCCGGCCTGACAGCGTAGGACCAAGAGCTGCTCGTACAGATGTTCGGCCGCATCGGTCATCAAACGCTCGGAACCGGGAGGATCTGGCAGTGTCCGTAGATCAGGTTGCGCGCCGCGGGCAAGAAGTTCAAGAGCGATCAAGGGAGATTCTACCCGGTTCCCCTTGCCCTGCTCATCAAGCTCCCTCTCACGCCCCCTCCCGCTCGCGGCGCTGCCGGTAGCGTTTCCAGGCGATCGCCAGGGGAGGCTGCAGGTCTCGGTTGCTGCGTTCCAGGACTTGAATGGTCATGGACAACATCTGGGCAACGCGTGGATCGCGTGCCGCTGCCTCGCGATTGACCTGCTCTGCCCGGCCTAGAATATTGCCAAAGACGGCCGACGCAATGATCCGTCCCATCAGGTCGGTCGGCCTCAGCCGCGACCACAAGTAGAGGATGCTCGAGCCGTGCAGCAGGCCGGGCTCATCGAACATCTCCTCACGCCGGGCATGATACAGGAGCCCGTGACGAAGATACGGGTTCTCGTCCAGGGCGTCGGCGACATCGGTCAGCCCCAGCCACAACGCTGTGCGCAGCGGCCATTCCTCCGGAGGCGACCAGGCCCACGCCGTTCGTGCCCAGTCGAGCAATCGCCGATGGAGTTCCTCGCGCACGCTCGCCGACGGCTCGAGCCCGGCAAGCGCCGGATTCTGGTGAACGCTCCAGGTGCTCTCGTCCAACAGATCAATACCCTCGCCAGACGCCACATACCACCGCGCCACCGGATCGCCCAAGCGTGCCCGGACTTCGGAGAAAGGCACTTGGTCGTAGGGCTCCGGCGAGAACCAGCGGCGTGCCACCTCCGGCCGCTGGTTGCGGAATCGCCAGGCCAACTCGACCGTGCCGTTGTCGACCTCGTGGTGCGGCTCCACCCGGTCCAGCAGGCCGTGGGCCAATTCCGTGCCGCGGGGATCGCCCGCATCCAGGAGGACGAGAATCGCGTACGGGTCGGGCCACTCGCCCCGGATGTGCCGCTCGGCCACGCGGACCCAATCGGCCATGGTCGCCCAGGTGTCGATGGCCGGATCAAAGATGTCGCGATTGCCGTAATCCCAGATGGTCCGCTTGCGTTGGAAATAGTCGGCGATGGCTCGATCCGCAAACGCGTCCAACTTCGCCACGGTGGCTTCGTCCAGCTCCAAAAGCGGCGGCTGCTCCGACGGCGGATCGGGCGACAGCGGCTTTTCGGGCAATTCGCCTGTCCCGCCCTCTTGGCCAAGCGCCCGCACACACTCCTCGGCAAACTCCGGGTAGGGCGACAACCACTCACGGATGGCCTGCTCGGGCGAGAGCCTTCGCAGGGTGTCGCTAAGCTCCTCGCCCACCGAAAACGACACCTCGCGTCGCGTGCTCCCCAGGTGCCATCGCGTTCCATGCTGCCGCCAGTTCCATTGGCGTGCAGCGGCGCCCCGCCGCACCGCCGCCAGGACGGCCGTGCGGCCCGCGTTGATCTTCTGGTACTCCTCCACCAGCCGATCGCCCGCCGCTTCCGGGCCGAGCGATCGCACCAGCTGGACCAACGCCCTCGACTTGGGCACGATCCGAAAATCATCCTCCCCGTCGTCGAAATCGATCCCAAAACAGTGATTGGTCAGGTCCCAGCTTGCCTCCGGCTGCGGCAGCCGGTCGGCCACACGCAGGAGCGTCTTGCCCAAAAGGCCCTGGGGGAGCGAGGCCTCCGCGAGCGCCTCCGCCGACAGCGGCGCGTCGCTGTCCTGCAAGGTCTCCAGGGCTCGGCAAATCCCCGACATCCGAATGACCGACCGCAGATTGTACTTGATCTCGATCGTCGGACTTTCCTCAGGAATCGGCCGTTCCTCGGCAGGCGGCCCCTCGATCGCCAGATAACGGTCAATCCGTCGCGGGCTTGGCGCATGACGAAGGATCGTCCCTTCCAAGCAGGCCTTCACCAACTGATGCACGCCCATGCCCTGGATGGCTCGGGCCGTAACGACCGCTCCGACGCTGATCGTCGACGACATGCCCTCCTCGGTCATCACCCCCCACTCTCCATTGCGATGACGATCGACGAGGATCTTCTGGCTGGCCAGGTAGTGGCGCACGACATGCAGCGTGCGGTCCCGCAGTCGGTCGACCCGTTGGAACTCGGCCAGGAGCGATTCCAGATCCTCGGGCCCCCGTGCCGCCACGGGGAGCGTCGACGCAGACTCGCCCGGCAGCATCCAAAACAGATCGCACCGATCCGTGAATTCCAGTCCCACCCCCTCCGGCACCACGAGCGCCGACAGCCCCCGCTCGGCTGCGAAGCGGACGACTCTTTCTCGCCAATCCATCGAATCGCCTCCCGGTCGTTGGTGGTCAAAGCTTCCAGGTTAGACACGACGCAGCTGACAAACGTTCACCAACGCAACCGCCGCAATGATCTGGTCGTGTGTCAGGCTCCTGGATTCTGCCATGGTTCTGCCTCCTGCCAGTCGTACTCCCGAAGGGTGAAGTAGGGCGGCGCCGAGCTTGCGAGGCCCGCCACTCACCTGCCAC
>JBDKTH010001204.1:0-11936 GCA_039680305.1 Thermoguttaceae bacterium
CTCCATCCTATTCCGGGCGACGGCCTGGGTCAACAGAGACTAAGGACGAAGGACTAAGGACGAAGGACTAAGGAAGAGAAGAATGACTAATGAAGGAAGAACGGACGCATTCATTGGTCATTTTTGATCACTCGGCGGATTGAGGCTGGACGTTGAGCACATGCTTGCTCTCTTCGCGCAATAGCGTCAATGAAGGAACAACGGACGCATTCATTAGTCATTTTTGATCACTCGGCGAATTGAAGCTGGACGCTGACCTCATGCTTGCTCTCTTCGCGCAAAAGCGTCAACGTGTGCGGACGTTCAATCGGCAGGCTGGAAAGAACGCGATGGAGATCATCGACGCCGGTGATAATCCGGTCGTTGATCGCGAGGATCAGATCGCCGGGGGCGACCCCGGCCACAGCGGCGGGGGCGCGGGGCACCACGGCAACGACCTGGACCGCTTGGGCCGCCAGCAGATCGAGCTCGCGGACCAGGTAGCGGGGGATCGGAACGACCGTGGCGCTGATCCCCAGGTACGGCCGGCGCACGCGCCCATGGGCGAGGATCTCGCCGATGACCCACTTGGCCGTGTGGGCCGGGATGGCGAACCCCAGGCCTTGCGCCATCGCGATGATCGCCGTGTTGATGCCGACGACCCGACCGCGCGAGTCGAGCAGCGGACCGCCGGAGTTGCCGGGATTGAGCGGGGCGGTGTGCTGGATGATGTTCTCGATCATCCGCCCCTCCTGGCTCCGCATCGCCCGGCCCAGAGCACTGACCACGCCGGTCGAAACGGTCGACTGGAGTCCCAGAGGATTTCCCATGGCGATTACCAGCTGGCCGACGCGCAGCGACTCGGAGTCGCCGAGCCGGGCGTAGGGCAGGTCCCGGGCAGTGGTGCGAATCAGGGCCAGATCCGTGGCCGGATCGTCGCCCACCAGTTCGGCGTCGAGCCGGTCGCCGTCCTGGGTAGTCGCCAGCAGACGCCGGCGCCCGTGAACCACGTGACTGTTGGTCAAGGCGAAGCCGTCGGGCGTGAGGAGAAAGCCCGAACCTTGCCCTCCCTGCTGGTCGCTTCGGCCCCCCATCACCCCGATGACCGCCGGGGCCACTGTCTCCACCACATGCACGACCGCCTGCGAGTAGGCATCCAGCAGATCCGCCTCAGGCGTCTCGCTCGGCCTCGCGCCCCCGGAGACCGGCGATGGCCCCGGCCCCTCCGAATCCGCCTGAATCAACTGCCACAGCCGTTGCTGCTCTTGATCAAATCCATGGAAGAAACCATGCGGCTCGCGCCCAGAAGTACTCATGAGAAAAGTCCAACGAGTGGTGCGAAAAACGAGACCAGACCTCGCACGAATTCTACGCACCACCCGCCCCGCCGGCCAGGAACAAGAAAATGACCAATGACCAACTCCCAATGCCCAAGGAAGCAAGCCCTTGCCTCCCCCCTTGGTCATTAGTCATTAGTCATTGGTCATTCTTCTTTTTTCTTCTTTCCTTAGTCCTTCGTCCTTCCCCGCTCCTATGCCCGGAACTGCTGGGCGACGAACGGCCAGTTGACCAGGTTCCAGAAGGCCTCGACGTACTTGGGCCGGGCGTTGCGGTAGTCGATGTAGTAGGCGTGCTCCCAGACGTCGCAGGTGAACAGGGCCTTCTGGCGGTTTTCGTGCAACGGGTTCATGGCGTTGGCCGTGCCTTCGATGCTCAGCTTGCCGTCGGGGTTGCGCACCAGCCAGGCCCAGCCGGAGCCGAAGAGGGTCGTGGCGGCGTTGGTGAAGCGGTCTTTGAATTCGGCAAACGAGCCGAAGTCGCGGCGGATCGCGTCGGCCAGCTCGCCCGTCGGTTCGCCGCCCGCATTGGGCGACAGGCAGTTCCAATAGAACGTGTGGTTCCACACCTGAGCGGCGTTGTTGAAGATCCCGCCGGAGGCCTCCTGGATGATCTTTTCCAGGGGCATGTTTTCATACGGGGTGCCCGGGATGAGCTTGTTCAAGTTGTTCACGTAGGCCGCATGGTGCTTGTCGTGGTGAAACTCCAAGGTTTCGGCCGACAAGTAGGGTTGCAGTGCGTCCTTGGGGTAAGGCAACGGGGGTAGTTCGTGAGTCATAAGTCCTCCTGATCCAATGCTAGTTGCCGGTGAGGCGGAAGAAGCAGGCACGACGCCCAGGTGTTCCACGCCGAAGCACCACGATACTGGAATCGGCCAAAGCCGCAAGCCCGGGTCCGCTCTCCTAGTGTGGAATTCGGGGGTATACGATGAAAATCAGGAAATCCCCGATGGCCCACGCCCGGCCACCGAGAGCCGATCCGGCTCAATCCCCTGTTGGCCGAGAAGGATATGCTTGATCTGCGCGGTGGATGCCGTTAAGCTGGCCAAGATCGAGCCGTGGTGGCGAGCCTCGCAAGCTCGGCACCGCCCTACTTGATTACCAATCCTGGCCGTCACGACCCCTAAGAAAAGAATCCCGGAGGCGAACCGTGAAACGATCCAGCTTCTTGGCACTTGCCCTGATTCTCCTGGCCGGTGCACCCGCGCTGAGTTCCACGATCGCGGGACGCGTGTACCTCGATGCCAACCGGAACGCGCGACTCGACCCGGGCGAAGCCGGCATCGCGGGCGTGCTGGTCAGCGACGGCCGGAGCGTGGTGGCCACGGATGCCGCCGGGGCCTATCGGTTGGAGACCCCCGAGCCTCGCTCGCTGCTGCGGATCACCGTGCCGCGCGATCATGCCCCCGCGACGGCCTTTTGGCGCTGGGCCGACGGAGCCCAGCCGGAGCACTTTGGACTGGTCCGCCGTCCCCAGCCGGCCGATTTCTGCTTCGTGCAGATCACCGATACGCATGTCGGACGCGACGACCTGGTGCGCGAGTTCGCCGAGCACGTGGGCAAGCTGCCCGTGCCGATTGCGTTCGTCATCAACACGGGCGACCTGGTCGGCGGCGTCGACACCGTGGCGGTCGACAAGGCCCGGCCCCACTACGAGCGTTACCTGGGGGCGGCCGCGGCGTTCAAGCTGCCGCTGTTCCACCTGCCGGGGAATCACGAACACGTGGCGATCAACGTCAAGGAAGCCGACAAGACCGACCCGCTCTACGGCAAGGGGCTGTATCGGCAACTCCTTGGGCCGATGCATTATTCCTGGGATTGGGGCGACGTGCATTTCGTGGCCCTCGACGGCACCTCGCTTCCCTACCAGGAGAAACTCGGCACCGAGCAGTTGGCCTGGCTCCGCGCCGACCTGTCGTTGCAGCCCAAGGACAAGCCGCTCGTGCTGTTCTGCCATCAGTCGGCCCCGAAACTGCGCGATGCCAAGGAACTGGCCGAGACGCTCCAGGGGCACAAGGTCCTGGGCCTCTTCTGCGGCCACCTGCACAGCACGTTCACCACCGAGCTGGCCGGCCTGCCGGTCTATCACACCGGCGCCCTGTCTGGCTCCTGGTGGAGCGGGCCGAATCCCGACGGCACGCCCCAGGGGTTCCGGCTGATCCAGATCAAAGGCGACAAGCTCAAGACGGCCTACAACAACCGGGAAGGCAGCTACCCGCTCTACGTCTCCTCGCCGCTGGCCTCGGCCGTGCAGTCGGGCAAGATCGACGTCGAACTGGTCGTCTTGGATTTCGGCCGGCCGGTGGAGCTGAACGCCCGGTTTGCCGGCCACCTGGTGCCCGTCCAGTTGGCCTCGCGCGAGGAACTCTGGTCGACCTGGAAAGGCACGGTCGATACGACCCAGGCGTTTGACGGTGATCGGCTGCTGCGCGTGGCGTCGCAATTGGGCAACGAGATGAGCTGGTGCGAGATGCGCTACCTGGTGGTCAACGGGCGGCAGGAATCCTATCAGACGGATGTCCCGGCAACGTTGAAACTCCAAGTCCGGGGGATCAACGCCACTGACGAGATCCTCCTCGACGGCCAGCCGCTGGGCACGATTCCCGCCGACACGCCCAACGAGACCACGCTGAGCTTTGAACTCCCCAGCGATCGGCTGGCGAAGGTCAATCGGGTCACGGTTCGCGCCGGCATCGAGCGCGGCACGAACAAGGACGACTTCAGCGTGGGCCCCGTTTGGCTTGAGTACAAAAAGAAGAAAGTCTACGACCTGCGCTACCCGACCTTTCATCGCCACTCGGTCGGCGACGCGAGCCCGAAGCGGTACAAGCCGGAGAAGGATTTGTATTTCTGCTTGCCGTGAGGTTTAGCCCGACCGCTTGCGGTAGGGGGCTTCCGGCACAAGTGCCGGGGCTAAACATGAAGCGTTTGGGAGCCTTGTGACCATGAACCGTTCCGCCCTCGGTCTGCTTTTCGTTCTCGTTTGTTTCTTCGGGACGTCCGGTCGGGCCGCCGATTGGCCGACCTATCGGGCCGATCCGGCGCGGAGCGGCTACACGGCGGAACGGTTGCCCGAGAGCCTCACGCTGAGCTGGACCTATCGGGCCAAGCAGGCGCCGCGTCCGGCGTGGCTGTCGTCCAACCGGATCCAGTTCGACCTGGCGTTTCAGCCGATCGTCATGGGCGACCTGGTGCTGTTGGGCTCTTCGGCCGACGACAAGGTTGCCGCCCTGGATCTGGCCACGGGACGCGGGCGATGGACGTTTTTTGCGGAAGGGCCCGTGCGGTTCGCTCCGGTCGGCTGGCGCGATCGGGTATTCGTGGCCAGCGACGATGGCTACCTCTATGCGATCGCCTTGGCCGATGGGGCCCTTTTGTGGAAACACCGCGGCGGGCCGGACCAGCGGCAGGCTTTGGGCAACGAACGGCTCATCTCCCACTGGCCAGCCCGCGGCGGACCGGTGGTCGTCGAGGATACGGTCTACTATGCCGCCGGGATCTGGCCGAGCGACGGCGTCTACCTGCATGCCCTGGACGCCGAGACGGGGAAGGTCCGCTGGACCAATAGCGACTCGGGCGCGATCTTCATGCCCCAGCCCCATCCCACGGCCGAGGCCAAAAGCGGCGTCTCGCCGCAGGGCTACCTGTTGGCCTCGTCGACGCAGTTGTTCGTGCCGACCGGCCGGGCCGTGCCCGCGGCCTTTGATCGGGCCAGTGGCAAGTTCCTCTACTACCGCCTCCAAGAGAACCAGCAGCGCGGCGGCACCTGGGCCATGCTGGCCGACCGCTTCTTGTTGAACGCCAGCTGCCTGTTTGAGCAAGAGACCGGCCTCCAGGCGGGCGCGTATCCACGCGGGGCGTGGGCGGCCAGCGGCGACCGGGTGATTCAAGCGGCCGGCGATGTCGTGGCGGCCTATCGCTGGAACGAGATCGAAAGGCGGGACCGCAAGGGAGCGATGATTCGCTTCCGCGGGCTGGAGAAGCAGGACGAAACGCCGATCGGCCCGCTCGCTCGCGAGGTGATCGTGGCGGGCGAGGAAGCGGTCTGCGGGCAGACCGAGGCGGTCAGCGTCGTGGATCTGGCGGCTCAGAAAGTCCGCTGGTCGCATCCGGTTCAAGGGGCCGCATTGGGACTGGCCGTGGCCTCGGGCCGGCTGATCGTGAGCACCGACCAGGGGAACCTCTATTGCTTTGGAGCTGGCACGGGCCAGGCAGTCGAGAATCCTCCGCCAGCCACTCCGGGCGCGGCGAGTGCCGACGAGAAGATCGACTATGCCAAGGCGGCCGACGAGATCCTGGCCCGCTCGGGCGTCACGCACGGCTTTTGCGTGGACCTGGGCGGCGGCTCGGGACGCCTGGCCGAAGAGTTGGCCAAACGGAGCCAACTTCAGATCTACGTCGTGGAGACCGACCCGGCCAAGGTGGCCGCCGCACGCCAAAGGCTCGATGCCCAAGGGCTCTATGGGACGCGCGTGACCGTGCATCAGGCCGACCCGGCCAAGGTTGTCTATCCCCGGTACTTCGCCAACCTGATCGTTTCTTCCCGCTCGCTCGAAGGCGGCCCGTCGCCCAGCGAGGCGTTTGTATTCCGCTTGCAGCGGCCCTACGGCGGCGTGGCGTGCTTCGGGCCGGTGGGCCAGATGGCGGCCCAGGTGCGCGGCCCGTTGGACGAGACGGGCCAGTGGACCCATCAGAATGCCGACGCGGCCAACACGATCTGCTCGACCGACCGGCTGGTCAAAGGCCCGCTCAAAATGCTCTGGTATCGCGACGTCGACTTTGAGGTCGCCAACCGCCACGGCCAGGGCCCGGCCCCGCTGGCTAGCCAGGGCTACTTGATCGTCGAAGGAGTCGACGGCGTCTGTGCGCTGGATGCCTACAATGGACGCACACTCTGGACCTATTGGATCGAGGGCGTGCTCAAAGACTATGACGGCGTGCATCACGACGTGGCCGTGGGCGAGACGGGGAGCAATATCTGTCTGAGCGACGACAGCGTCTACGTGGCCGTGGCCGATCGCTGCCTCAGGCTCGACCTGGCCACGGGCCGGAAACTGGGCCAGTTCTTCACCCCGGCCGCCGACGGCGCCCGGCATCGGGCCTGGGGCTACATCGCCTACGCCGACGGGCTGGTGTTCGGCTCGATCGCCAATCAGGACCACGCGGTCAGCGCACGCTATCGGAACTCGAAGCTGCGCACCGAGTCGGTGCTCGTGTTCGCCGTCGACGCCAAGACCGGCCAGCTCCAGTGGCGCTACCAGCCCAAGGACTCCGTGCGGCACAACGCCATCGCCGTTTCCTCAGGCCGGCTGTATCTTATCGACCGGCCGATCGCCCTGGCCGATCGCATCACCGAGCCGAAGCCGGGCGGGATGAAACGCTCGCGATTGGCGCCGGGCGAGCAGCCCGATGGGGTGCTCGTGGCCTTGGACGCGGCCACAGGCAAGGAGCTTTGGCGTCAGGCGGACGACATCTTCGGCACGCAACTGGCCGTCAGCCCGAAGCACAACGTCGTGCTCATGTTCTACCAGGCCCTGCGCCACGATTTCTTCCGGCTCCCGTCGGAGGTCGGTGGACGCATGGCGGCCTTGGACGCGGCCTCGGGCCGGCGGCTCTGGGATCGCGCAGTGACGCACAAGACCCGGCCCTGGATCAACGGCGACGTGATCTATGCCGAAGGCGGGGCATGGAAAGTGACCACGGGCGAAGAGGTGCCCTTTACGTTCCGTCGTTCCTACGGCTGCGGCCAGATCGCGGCGAGCACGAACCTGATGCTCTTCCGCTCGGCCACGCTCGGCTATTGGGACCTGACCCGCGACGCGGGCCTGGAGAACTTCGGCGGAACGCGGCCGGGCTGCTGGGTCAACGCGATTCCCGCCGGCGGCCTGGTTCTCATGCCCGATGCCGTGGCCAAGTGCGTTTGCAGCTACCAGATCCACGCCTGGATGGCGTTGGAGCCGCCAGAAGGGCCGTGACGCCGAAGCAGTTTACTGCTACTCAGAGAGTTAGTCGTGTGCCACTGCTTGCCTGGAGGGCAAGCAGTGGCACACGATGCCGTGATGTGGCTCCGTTCAGCCCGACCGCTTGCGGTCGGGGGGCTCCCGGCACAAGTGCCGGGGCTAAACTTACGCACGCCGGCGTGAATCTCACACGTCGCAGATCCCCACGGCCTGTTCCAGGCTCTTCATCGCCTCGGGCCGCTTGGGGATGAACTCCTGGCCGACGTAGCCCGCGTAGCCGGTCTCGACGATCGCCTGCATCAGCTTGCGGTAGTCCAACGTCTGGGTGTCGTCGATCTCGTTGCGCCCGGGCATGCCGCCGGTGTGGTAGTGGCCCCAGCAGTCGGCATGGTTCTTGATGTCGGCCAGCGTGTCTTCTTTCATCATCGCCGCATGGTAGATGTCATAAAGAACTTTCACGCGCGGCGAGCCGACCTGCTGGACGAGTTTCACGCACCACTTGGTGGTGTCGCCCATGTAGTCCTTGTGGTTGATCGAGTTGAGGAACTCCAGGCAGACGGTCACGTTCTTCTGTTCCGCGTAGCCGGCGATCTTCTTGAACCCGGCGACGCAGTTTATCAGGCCTTCCTCGTCGTCCATGCCCTGCCGATTGCCGGAGAAGGCGATCACATTGGGGAAGCCGGCGTCGGCCGTGGCGTCGATCGTCTTGCGCAGATTGGCCAGCAGCTCCTCGTGGTTCTCCAGGCGGTTGAACCCCTTGGGGATGCTGTTGCAGGGCGTCATCGCACAGATCAGGCCATGCTTCTTGAGCGTCGGCCACTGATCCGGCCCGACCAACTCGATCGACTTCAGGCCGAGCTTGGCGCAGGCGGCGGCGAACTGGTCGGTGTTCATGCCGGCCTTCTTCAGGTAGCCGCCATAGCACCAGAGGCAAACCGACTGCTTGATCCGCCCTTTCAGTTCGGCGGCCCAACTCAAGCTCCCTAGCGGCAAGGTAGAAGCAGCGGCCGCACCGACCAGCGAACGGAGGAGGGTGCGGCGGCTGAACGGGGTGTGGGCGAGGGTCATCAAAAGCTCCTTATTGTGATGAAGCAACCAGGTGTTCGATCGACAAATCCGCGCAGCATCTTCTAAGGATGCTAATCCACGCCGCCGCGGACCGCAAGCAGTTGGGGGAAACGGTTCGTCTACCCAACGCCCGTTTAGCCCCAGCACTCGTGCCGGGCGCCCCACGGGCGTCCGCATCTATTCCCCCGCCCCCGGCACAAGTGCCAGGGCTAAACGGAATCCGTTTCCGACTACTTCGCCGGCTTGAGCGTCACCGACTTCAGATTGATCGGCGACCAACCGGCCTTGACCGGCTTGACGGCCAACGCGTGCTTGCCGGCGGGAAGCTCGAGCGTGCCGAGCGTGACGGCCTTGAACGTGCCGAAATCGCCGGTCTTCACGGCCTTGCCCGGAAGCTTCTGGTTGCCGACGCTCACCTCAAACGCGCCGGTGCCCTGCGAGGCGATCTCGGCGTTGACGGTGAACGTGCCGGGCTTGCTGATCTGGAACTTCCACTCGACCCATTCGTTGGCCTTGGTCCAGAAACCGATGTTGTCGCGCTGGTGGCCCGACTCGTACTTGATCTCCTTGCCGTGGCAGATCGCATCGGCCGCCTGCAGCTTGAGCGAGCCGTCTGGGTGCTGCGTGGGGAGCATCGGCTCGACGTCCAGCGTCCCTTTGACTTTCAGCACCACGACCGAGCAGATCGGATCGGTCGCCGCGCCCGGCACTGTGACCACGACGCCGTCGGCCGTCTTGTCGGCCCGCAGGGCTTGCTTGGCCGGATCGGCCAAGAGATAGGCCGTCGCCACGGAATTCTTCAGCCCCGGCACGAACAGCTTGCCGTCTTCCGGCCAGTTGAACACGTGCAGGTAAAGCGTGGCCTCGCCGTCGCCCAGCTTCTTGGTCGCACGGCCAAACGGCAGATACTTGAACGGGCTGGCGGCCGTGGCGTGGACCGCCTCGCCATTGACCTTCATCCAGCGGCCGACCTCTTTGAGCCGGTCGACGGACGGCTGGGGGATCTGACCTTCGCTGGTCGGGCCGACGTTGAGCAGATAGTTGCCGCCCTTGGAGGCGATGTCCACCAGGTTGCGGATCAAGGTCTCGGTCGACTTCCAGTGGTCGTCGTAGCTCTTGTAGCCCCAGGTGTCGTTCATCGTCATGCAGGCTTCCCAGTCGCGCCCGGGCATGCCGGTGGCCGGGATGAACTGCTCGGGCGTGTCGGTGTCGCCGCGGTAGCCGCCGCCCAGCCGGTTGTTGTGGATGATGCCCGGCTGAAGGCGAAGCAACGGCAGGAGCATTTCCGCCCGCTCCTTGGTCATGTCGGTCGGCGTGTCCCACCAGAGAACGGCGATCGGGCCGTAGTTCGACAGGATCTCGCGCACCTGGGGCACGGCGATCTTGCGGATATACTCGGTCATGTCGCCGTCTTGGGCCTTGTCCCAATGCCCGCCGGCGGCGGCCCCACCCGGATGACACCAGTCCTGGGCCTGCGAGTAGTAGAAGCCCAGCTTCAGGCCGTGCTTCTGGCACGCGGCGGCCAGCTCCTTGAGCGGGTCGCGGCCAAAAGGCGTGGCGCTCTTGATCGTCCAGTCGGTCACCTTCGAGTCGAACATCGCAAACCCATCGTGATGCTTCGAGGTGATCACGATGTACTTCATCCCGGCTTCCTTGGCCAGTTGAACCCACTGGTCGGCGTCGTACTTCACCGGATTGAACTGCTTGGCAAAGCTCTTGTACTCGGCCACGGGGATCTTGCCCCGGTTCATGATCCACTCGCCGATCGACGGGATCTGCTTGCCCTGGTAGGTCCCGGCGGGCACGGAGTAAACGCCCCAGTGGATGAACAGCCCGAAGCGGGCTTCCCGCCACCACTTCATCCGGGCATCACGCTCGGCCGGCGTCTCGTTCTCATACGGGTCGACCGTCACCACCTGCGGTTCGCCGGCAATGTCCAACGCGACCACCGTGGCCAGCTTGTTGGGCATCTCGGCCGGCAGGCTGATCGCCACGCCGCTCGCCGACGTCGTCACGTCAAGCTTCTTGCCGCCTTCCAGCAGGCACGCGCCGATGACCTTGTTGGCCAAAGGCGGAATCACGAGCTTGCCGTCCTTGGGCCAGGTGAACGCGTGCAGGTAGAGCCGCGTCTTGCCGTCGGCCAGCTTCTTCTGCGTGCAGCGGCCCCACGGGGTTTGCTTGAACGGGCTGGCCTGCGTGCCGTAGATCGACTCGCCGTTGGCCTCCATCCACTTGCCGATCTCCTCGAGCCGCTCGACCGAGGCCGCGGGGATCTCGCCCTCGGCGGTCGGTCCCACGTTCAGCAGGTAGTTGCCGCCCTTGGAGGCGATGTCGATGATGTTGCGCACCAGCTTCTCGGTCGACTTCCAGTTGTGGTCGTTCCGTTTGAAGCCCCAGGTGTCGTTCATCGTCATGCACGACTCCCAGTCGACCCCGGCCAGCCCGGTCGCCGGGATCTCCTGCTCGGGCGTGCCGAAATCGCCGGCATACTCCTGGTCGCCCTTGTTCATCCCCTCCATCCCCTTGCGCCCCTTGCCGATCCGGTTGTTGATCACCAGCGACGGCTTCAGGCTCCGCAGGTGGGTGTACAGGTCGCGTCCGTCCGGCTCGGTCCACCAGTCGGGCCACTCGCCGTCGAACCAAAGGACTTCCACGCCGTAGTTGTCGATCAGCTCCTTGAGCTGCTGCTTCATGTAGGCCACGTACTCGGGCTTGCGCTCGGGAATGACCTTCATCGGGTTAAAGGCCTTTTCGCTCGCCTTGGTGAAGGCCGGATGGTGCCAGTCCATGATCGAGTAGTAGCAGCAGAACTTAATGCCTTCCTTGCGGCAGGCATCGGCCAGCGGCTTCAAGAGATCCTTGCCATAGGGCGAGGCGTCGACGACGTCGTAGTTGGTCGCCTTGGAGTCGAACAGGCAGTAGCCGTCGTGATGCTTCGAGGTGATCACGACGTACTTGATCCCCGCCTTCTTGGCCAGCGCCGCCCACTTGGCTGGATCGTACTTCACCGGATTGAACTGCTTGGCCAGCGGCTCATACTCGTCGACCGGGATGTTGGCCGAGTTCATGATCCACTCGGCGTTGTGCCCGGGGACCTCTTTCCCCTTCCACTCGCCGGCCGGGACCGCGTAGAGCCCCCAGTGGATGAACATCCCAAATCGGGCGTCGCGCCACCACTGCATCCGGGCGTCGCGATCCGCTTTGGATTCCTTGTACCAACTCTCTTCCGCGCCCGCCGGCCCGACGGCCAGCAGGCCCACCAGCAGTGCCAAACCGATCTTGATCGCCGCACGCTGCATGTCCAGCTCCTTTGCTCCAGAGGTGTGTTGTCCCAGTTGCCCGGTCCGCCTCAATGCCGACCGCTCGCCGCGAGCCCGGTCCGGGGGACCCGCGGCACGCAGCACAAGTATAACTTGTCCCGCGAGCCTTCCTTCGTCCGGCCGTCCGGTCGAGCCCGTCTCGAATAACCATTCTGGCAGGGGGCGTACTCCGCTGCCATCCCTCCCCGTGGTGGCGGGCTTGGCGCTGTTTGCAGCGGTTTTTTGGCCAATGCGGCTCATTGAACCTCAGGTCGACAACGCCGCATCTGAGC
>JBDKTH010000484.1:0-3955 GCA_039680305.1 Thermoguttaceae bacterium
AAATCCCAAATCCCAAATCCCAAATCCTAAATCCTAAATCTGAAATCCCAAATCCTACTTCCCCAAACGGCCGCGGGCCTGCTCGGCCCAGGGGCTCTCGGGGGCCAGTTCCAGGAAGGCCTGCCAATGAGCCGTAGCCTCATCCATGCGGTCCAGGTCGTCAAGGATTCGGGCGAGATGATAGTGGGCTTCGGCGTAGTCGGGATGGTAGGCCAGGGCGCCTTGGAAGGCGGCGGCAGACAGCTCCAGTTGCCCGGTCTCGGCCAGCACGCAACCAAGGTTGGCCCGGGCCTCGACGTAATCCTCGTCCAGTTCGATGGCCATGTAGTAGCGCTCGCGGGCCCCGCTCAGGTCGCCGAGTCGATAGAGGAGTTCAGCGAGTTGGAAGCAAACCTCCGGCGTGGGGCCACCGGCCGCCATCGCCGCACGGTACATCTCGGCCGCCGGCTCCACGTGGCCGGCTTCCTCCAATTCGGCCGCCATTTGACACATCTGCTCGGGCGAGATGGCCGTCTCGTCGCTGCGCCGCCCCATGACCGAGAGCACGGGCTCCACGTCGAACGAGGCTTCCGGTGGCGTCGCAGCCGCTTCGTTCTCGGCCGCCTCGAAGTCGAATCGCAGCTGGCCGCCCGGCTCGATCAGCCCATCGCCCTGGCGCAGCAGAATCTGTTTTCCCTCGACGATCACGGAAAGCTGCGTCAAGGGACGCTGGACGCCGGGAAGGTAGCGAACTAGCTTTTCGAGCTTCTTTTCGATCGCCGCCGGCGAGATCCCGGCCGCCAGCAGTTCCGCCAGACGCCGGGCGGTGGCGACCTCCTGGAAGTCGAAGTAGGCCAGGCGACGGACCTCGCGCACCGGCACGATCAGTCCGCGGCGCTGCCAGCGACGGATCACGGCGACCGGCACGTTGAGCAGTTCGGCCAACATGGCCGGGGTATAGAGCCGGTGGATGTCGTGCTCCGCATCGACCAGGCCGAGCCGCTGCCAGAGCTGCGTCTCGGTGAGGATTTCCAGTCCGCCCTTTTCCACGGCCTCGTGGATCGGTTCGTCCAGCAGCTCGTCCAGGTCTTCGCCGTCAGGCAGCGGCAGTTCCTGCTCGCCGACGACGATCAACTGGACCGAGGGGTCGGGCCGTTCGACGACGACCGCGCCATAGGAGCGAAGCAACTGCGAGGCCTCGCGCCGGCCCATGCTTGCCAGCCGGCCGACCAGTGCCACGCGTGTTCCTTGTAGCAGCTCCGCTCGCCCTGCGTCTTCCCCAGGGCTGGGATGTTCCGTCGAGGTCATCAGGTACTCTTGTCCGGCGTGGGATAGACGTCAGACTGGGGCGCCGGCTGGCGTCCCTGCGATCCGCTCGGCGACTTCGGCTGCGGGGCGGCCGGCCTGGCCGTGGGCTCCGCTTCGACCGGCTGCGGCAACGTGCCCTCGGCCGGCAGCGCGGGCCGCTCGTCGGCCGAGCTGGTCGTGGGGCGTCCCGGCGCCGGGGTCGGTGCCTCTTGATACGTTTGCGGCGCGGGGGCCGCTTCCAGCGAGGTGCTCGGCGCCGGGGCCGTCACCCCAGCCCCGCAGCTCGCCGACGGACAATCGCCCGTCGGGCATTGCACGGGCACCAGACACGGCTCCGCGGGAACACGGCAGCAGACGGTGCGTGGCACGCAACGGGTGTAGGTCACCGGCACGCACCGCTGGACACACCGCGGCACGCGCACGGTCTCTTGAACGGCCACCATCCGGCAGACGCGTTCGGGAACCTGTTCCACGCGATCCTCGTAGACCATCCGGCAGGTCTGCACCGGCACCTGGCGCACGACTTCTTGCTGCTCCATCCGGCACACCTGGACCGGCACGCGATGCTCGACGCGTTCCACCACGGCCCGGCAGGTCGTGTAGGGCACGCGGCGGACCTGTTGCTCTTCGACCATCCGGCAGACCTGGACCGGCACGGTACGGCAGACCTGCTCCGCCTGGTAGCTGCAGACCTGCGTCGGCACTTGGCGCTGCACGACCCGCTGGACGTAGCTCGTTTGCGGGACCTGACAGGCGACGACGTTCGGCTGCCAGACGCGGCGGACCTCGCAGACCTGACGCGGGGTTTGGACCCAGTAGAGGCCCGCTCGCTGGAAGGCCGTAGCCCCGGTGACCGGATCGGTCGCGCAGGCCGCCGGCTGCCAGCGGAGGGAAGTGTGCGGCAAGGCCGGCCGGGCAATCTGCTGATCGACGTAGCAGCCCTGATCCTGGAGAACCGTGCGGAAGGTGGTCACGGGCTCCATCACCGAGTAGCACTCGTTGCGCATGACAGTCTGCTGGACGGGACGCATGACGGTGTAGGATTCCTGCCGCTGGCGGGTCTCGTAGACCGGGCGCATGACCGTGAACCGCTCTTCCCGTTCGGCGGTCTCCTGGACATAGCGGATCCGGTTGTAGCTGCAGTCGCGCACCTGCGTCTCGTAGACCGGGCGCTGAACGGTATAGCGTTCTTCGCGTGAACTGGTCTCCCAGACCGGCCGGGCGACCCGGTAACGGTTCTCCCGCATGCGGGTCTCGTAGATCGGCCGATAGGAGGTCACCTGCTGATCTTCATAGACCGTTTCGGTTTCGAGGCGATAGGCGGTGACCTGTTCCTGGTCGTAGACCGTCTGATAGACCAGGCGGTAGGCGCCGCCTTCGCACGACAGGCACGCGCCGGATGGTGCGTAGACCCCAGCGGTCGCCGAAGCGGTCCAGGCGACCCCCAGCAACAGTGATAAGACCAATGGAAGTGGTCGTTTCATCGTGAATCCACCTTACCGGCGTCGGCCGGCACCCAACGTTCCCTTTGGGACGCTCAGATCAAACCCGCGCGGAGCCCATTCTGTTTTCACCAAGAAAGAGGAGCGTGTAACTCTCCACATGAATTTGGCGGAAAAAAGCCATTTCGGCAAACAGAAAAGTTTAACATTCTTGACTCGCTCGCCGTTACTTGAAGCGTGCCAACGAATTAAGATTGCCAAAAATCTCTGAAGTTCTGTTCGGCCGGTACCGACCACACCGTCGGCGAGACGGCCAAGACGATTGGCGATTCAGCATTTGCGGAAAGGTTTACCCAAACGATACAATCAGAACGACGGCCGGGGCGACACGCTCCGGCTCGGACGGCTTGGGGCGCGGCCGCCCACGTTAAACATGACAACGAACCTGATGATCCAGTCCCTCGCCCTGCGACCATAGTCCCACGATGCGCTATCTCGACCTGACCCTTCCGACTGCCGCGGAAAACCTGGCCCTGGACGAGGCCCTGTTGGACGAAGCCGAAGCCTCGCCCCGGCCCCTGGAGACGCTCCGTCTCTGGGAGCCGGCGACCCCGATGGTCGTGGTGGGCCGGTCGTCGCGGGCCGCGGAGGAAGTGCACCTGAGAGTCTGCCAGCAGCATGGGATCCCGGTCCTCCGCCGATCCAGCGGGGGGGCGGCGATCGTCACCGGCCCGGGCTGCCTGATGTACGCCGTGGTGCTCAGCTACCGGCAGCATCCGGCCCTGCGGATGATCGACGAGGCCCATCGGTTCGTGCTCGGCAAGCTGGTCTCGGCCCTCCAGCCGCTGCTGCCGGCGGTCGAGTTCCGCGGGACGAGCGATCTGACCGTGGACCAGTGGAAGTTCTCGGGCAACAGCGTGCGGTGCAAGCGGGAATGCTTCTTGTATCACGGCACGCTGCTCTACAACTTCCCCCTGGAGCTGATCGGCACCTGCCTGGCCATGCCGCCCCGCGAGCCCGACTACCGTCAGGGCCGCAAGCACGCGGCGTTCGTCGCCAACCTGCCCGTGGCCGCCACGGCGATCCGGCAAGCGATGGTGAAGGCATGGGAGGCCCACGAGCCGTGCCCCGAATGGCCGCGGGATCGCACGGCGCAGCTCGTGGCCGAACGATTCAGCCAGGCGGAATGGAACGAGGGACGGTAGCCAACTCATTCGAACACCACT
>JBDKTH010000585.1:0-3053 GCA_039680305.1 Thermoguttaceae bacterium
CTTTCCTCGATGCGGCACACTCGCCCCGGCTGGTCAAGATTGATACGGCCAAACAGGATTGCCACCGAGAGCGTCACAGTCCCCCCATTCACCCTCTCTAACCTCCTCTGCCGCCCTTCACAAGGTAAGCAGCCCCCCTTCCAGCCATGGATTGACCCGGCGAGTGGAGAAAGGTAACCTTCCGGCCCTCTCCCAAGGTCTGTTTTGAGATTGCTGGCGACAGCCGGGGACTTGAAGGCCGCGAAGCGGGCCAAGCAATGGCAGCGTTCTCAAGACACGCTTTCACACTTCTCGAGCATTGCGTTGTGGTCAGCCAAAGAATGCGTTCCCTCCTGCTGGTCGCTGGATTGGTCGGCTTTTCGAGCCTGATCCAAGTGATGGTCGTTGCGCGTGCCGTGACAACGGAGTTGGATTCCATCCGGTTTGTGGAGACAGCCCAGCAGATTGCGGAGCAGGGACTGGTTCCAGCGTTGCGGGCGAGTACCGATCAGCCGCTATTTCCCGTGGCCATCTGGTTGGTCCACGGGGTGGTCGAGCGGATCTGGGGCGACTTCCGTTTGAGTTGGGTGCTCAGCGCCCAGATCGCCGGCGCGATCCCCCTGGCCCTGGCCGTGATCCCGGTTTACTTCCTTTCCGTGCGCCTGGTCGGGCGTGAACCGGCTCTGGCGGGCTCCCTCTTGTTTTGCGTCTTGCCGGAAGTGTGCAGCCTGGGCGCCAACGGGATCAGCGACAGCAGCCACCTCCTGTTCCTCTGCCTGGCCTACTGGGTCGTTGCGATTTACCTCACCGGGCCCGACAACTCCGGCCCGGAGGGCATGGCCCGCGCGGTTTGTCCGCCCCGCCCGCCGCAGTCCCCGCTGTGGCTGCTTCTGGTGGGTCTTGCCGTCGGCATGGCGCTGCTCACCCGGGCGGAAGCCCTGATTTTGCCAGCGGCCCTGGTCCTCAGCCTCGGACTGTTGCAGCTTCACCCCAAGTGCCGGCAAGCCTGGTGGCGACCGATCGCAGCGACGGGATGCCTGATCCTGGGAATTGCGGTTCCCCTGGCCCCGTACCTCGTGGCCGTCGAGGCAACGACGCCCGCTTCGGCCGTTGCTCGAATCCTGGGGCGTCCCGATCCCAACGCCGAGACCGACCACGCGGCGCCCTCAGCCGAGGGCGTTGCCAACGGACGGTTGACCAACGGCGAGCCCATGTCGTTCACGTACAAGGACCCTTCGATCCAGATTCGACGTCGAGGAGTGGGGGCCGTGACCAAGCTCTGCTCCGAAGAGTTGGCCGACATTTTCGGCTATTGGGTCGGCCCGTTTGCACTGCTGGGCGTCTGGTGGCTCCGTCGCGTCTTGTTCCGCCCGATCGATTGGTTTGACTACATGTTTCTCGGACTATACGGCCTGGCGGCGGCCTCGTTCGCCTCGCGCGAAGGCTATCTCTGCGCGCGACACCTGTTGGCGATTCTGGTCGTGGGGATCGGGTGCGGCGGCTACGGCCTGCTGGAGACGGGCCGCTGGCTGGCCCGGCGCATGACGTCAGGCCGGACGGGAAGATTGGCCCCCCTGCTCTGCTCGGTCCTGCCCTGGCTCGCGGTCGCGATCGCCGGCGTGGCGTGCCTGATCGAGTCGGCCAAACCGCTCAATCACGTGTACTTGTGCCATCGCCAGGCCGCCGAGTGGCTTGCCCACGATGCGGATACGCCCGGCGAGGTTCTCGACACCTGGGGCCTGACCGGCCTGTATTCAGGCAGGAAGACCTGCCCCTACCGCAAGGCCCCTACCGTCCTCGACAGCCCGCACCTGGCCTACCTGGTGCTGGAGAGCCGCGAGTTGGAATTCGCCACCCGTCGCAGCCGCACGCTCCACGCCCTGCTCGCCGCCGCCGAACCCGCCGCCAGTTTCACCACACCCCTGACAGCCCACGGCGACCGCACGGTCGTGGTGTATCGGTGGCATCCGGAACGGTGGCAGGAAATGCAGAATTCAGAATGCAGAAGGCAGAATGGCGGACGATAGCTTCACCTACTCCTTCCTCATTCTGCATTCTGCATTCATCATTCTGCATTTACCGTGTTTCTCAGCGTGCCGAGGCGGTCGATCTCGACTTCGACCTGGTCGCCGGGCTTGAGGAAGACGGGAGGACGACGGGCGAAGCCGACGCCGGGGGGAGTGCCGGTGAAGATCACGTCGCCGGGGGCTAGCGTGCAAACGTCGGAGACATAGGCCACCAACTGCTCCACGGAGAAGATCAACTGGCTGGTCCGCGAATCCTGCATCACCTGGCCGTTGAGCCGCAGTTGGATCCGCAGGTCGCTCACGTCGCCGGCTTCGTCGGCGGTCACCAGTGCCGGGCCGAACGGGGCGAACGTGTCAAACGACTTGCCCAAGAGCCATTGGCCGCCGGGCTTGTGAAGCTGCCAGTCGCGAGCCGAGACGTCGTTGCCACAGCAGTAGCCGGCAATATGCTCCCGCGCGTGCTCGCGGGAAATGTGCCGGCCGCCCACGCCGATGACCACCACCAATTCCGCCTCGTAATCGACCTGGCTACTGATTCTCGGCAACACGATCGGACTGCCATCGACGGAAACGGCCGTCGAAAACTTGCTGAAGAACACCGGCTCGGACGGCGGCTGCATGCCGCTTTCCCGGGCATGGTCCGCGTAGTTCAGGCCGACGCAGATCACTTTCTCCGGCCGCGGAACCGGGGGCAGGAGCGTGACCTCCCGGGGCGCCATCAACTGGCCGACCTCCAGGGCCGCCCGGGCACGGGCAAGCCCCTCGGGGCCCTGCGCCAAGAGCGCCTTGACGCAGCTGGGCACCTGCGAGTCCGCCCGGTTCAGATCGACATACCCTCCGTCCCGCACGCCGGCAACCCGCGGTCCGCGCTCGCTCTGGTAGGCCACCAATTTCATCGCTGACTCCTCGCAGTTCGTAGTGTTTTCATGGGGTTTGACGTGCAGTCCTGATGGGTTTTGACGAACAACACCGGTAAGGCAGCAAGGTAGGGCGGTGCCGAGCTTGCGAGGCCCGCCACTCGGCTGCCACGGATCTGGCGGGCCTCGC
>JBDKTH010001096.1:0-2609 GCA_039680305.1 Thermoguttaceae bacterium
GCGAGGCCCGCCACAGCACTGCCTCGGATCTGGCGGGCCTCGCAAGCTCGGCACCGCCCTACCGTACTGCCTTACCGGTTTTGTCCGTCAAAACCCATTAGGGATAGTATTACGCGAGGCGTCCGCCAGTTCAAGCTGTCATGGATCTCACAACTGGAGCCTGCGGCAGACGGATCGGGGCCGCTCGCTAGTGTGGATTGCGGCCTTTTGGTAGACTGATGACTCTTCCGCAGTGGCTGCAGCGACCGCTGCGGCCTGACGGGCCGAACTACACCGATGGCGAGGGACCAACGATGGGGAGCCGAGCAAGTTACGTCGTCAAGAAGGATGGGCAGGCAAAGGCCTATGGTTCGCACTGGGGGGCATCGTCGATCCTCGATGACCTGATGTGGGGCCCGGACTACGCAACCAAGGCCTTTGAGTCGCAGACGGAGCTCGAAGAGTTGGCCGAGATCGAAGGCGGCGACGAAGGCTATGCGCTGGTCGATTGGGATGCCCGGCGGATGATCTGGTTCAGTGCGAACTGCGAACTGCCGGTCCAACAGCGGTTGTACAACAGGCTGCTGGCGGCGAACTGGCCCGGGTGGACCATCGATCTGGCCGTGCACGGCATTGCGGATCTTCTCGACCACCTCGGCGTTTCCCCGGCCGAGGAGACCGACGAGGATGTGGAAGAGGAGGACGTCGAGGAGGAGGACGTCGAGGAGGAGGATATCGAGGAGGAGGATATCGAAGACGATCTGGTTTTCACGCCGACGCCCGTCACTGGCCCGGTCGCCAACATCGAGGACATCCAGAGCGGCAACTGGCTTTCGATCCGTGGCACGGATGGATCGTATCGCGACTACTTCGGTTTTCCAGACGAATTGCACGAATGTCTCTGCGAGGGCGAATCGCTGATCGAACGTCTCCGGCAGTGCCCCAGCCTGGAGGCTCCGCCGCCGGAGCTTCCCACGACCGGCGGCGCGATCATCGACCAACAGAATCGGGTTCTGTGGCGGTGGGACGGTCCGCGGTACGCGTGGCAAGAAAGGCCGTTGCGCAAGGCATGGGATGGTTGGACGCTCAAGGATCTGTCGGGGCAATGGCAAGGACAGATGCAGGCCACCGGGCGGGATGCCGGAGGACTGGCCGGAGGCGACCGTCAGCTTCTCGGCGCGACGGTCGCAGGGCTGTTGACCGACTCGTCGATCGACCCTCTCGCGGCGCTTTCCAAGATCGCCACGATCGGACACGGCCTGAGAATGGGGTGCGCTGGGATCACGTTGGCCGTGGGCATCGCCGTCGGCGGGTTGGCCCTGTGGCTGAGATCCGCCATCGTTACCGTTCTTGCCAGCGTCGCTGTCGGGATCTGTCTGTTGCTCACCCTTTGGCTGTGGCGAAAGACGGCCGTGACGCTCGGGGTTTTGGACATCGTCAATGAGTTCCCCAAAGACCGGCCGATGCCGCAAGGTTTGAAGGTCGAAGAAAAGCGTCGCATTCTCAACGGCGTGCTGGCTCGTAGCGGCTATCCCACGATTGAAGAACTGGAAGCCGCTGGCGAGTTGCCAAAGCCATTCGCGAGCGACGACGAGGATTAGGCCGTAGGGTGAAGCCGCTTCTTCGACCGGGCACGCGGCCCTCGATGGCCCTGCTGGGAAGGCCAGCAGGGCCATCCGAAGCCTACTTCAGATCGATCGCGAGATCGTTGTTCCCCGGTTTGAGCGACACCGTGCAGTCGGTGGACGTATCGCTCTGATACTTCCCCGGCACACTGGGGTGCGTTCCGCCGTTGACCGACCGAAGATAGACAAGGTAGGTTCCGGGTGGAAGTGGGGTGGAGATCTGGAATTTCCCCCCCTTGTCGAGCGTTGCCTGCCAGGAGACGCCCGAATTGAGAAGCGTGATCATGCCGGAGTCAACGGGCCTGCCCTTCGCGGTGACGGTCCCCGAGACCTGCGCCGTGGTCTCGGCCGTTTTTCCCTCGGAGCTGCAGCCGGTCCAAAGGATGGTCGCGACCAGGGCCGCGCCGACGACGGCGATTGCCGCGTTCGGCACGAGCATCCGATGTTGCATCTTGCACCTCGATGAAAAGAAGGCGGAGAGAAGACGAGAAAAAGAAAAAGAGACGTCCAGGGGGAGCAGTATGCTTCGCTCTGCCCTGCCTCAGTCGAGTTTGAGCACCTTACCGTCGGCCTTGTCCCCGAAATTCTGATACGTCGCGAACTCGATCGTTTCGGCGAGGAAACGGACGGAGCCATCGGCCACGAGGAAATTGCCGCCTCCGGGGTGGTCGCTGCCGAAGTTCGCGTAGGTGTCGTTCCAGGTCTCCGTGCCGTTGATGACGACATCCTTGTTCATCTGGAAGTTCATGCTGCGCAAGCCGTGGTAGCCCCAGCGGTAATGGGTGTTCATGTTGATCTTGGGGTACTGCGAAGCCGTGTTCGAGATGCGTTTCTCGCCCACGGCCGCCGTGTTGCTCGATCCATCGGTGATGTCCTGAAAGCCGCATCGGGAATCGGTATTGAAGATGCCTTTGAAGCTGGTGATGGGCGGCGAATAGTGGACGTTGCTGGTTCCACTGCTCAGTGCGTAATCGCCCATTGCATTGTTGCCGCTCACAAGCGGGT
>JBDKTH010001089.1:0-8129 GCA_039680305.1 Thermoguttaceae bacterium
CGTCAAGATCTTCCGCGCGAACCGGGAGAAGTATGCCCGTTTGGCCGCCCTGCCGAAGACTCAAGATGCCTCGCCCCTCACCGCGGCCGACGGCCAGCTATCCCTCGATCTCGACTTGCCCGCCCACAGCGTTCGTCTCCTCCGCCTCGCACCGCCGCAGTAGTCTCCTGAATCACATGTTGATCATACCCTTCATCAGAGCCGGGGCGTGTCGCCCCGACTATCGGGCCGACACGGCCCGGCTCGGAGTTGCGAGGCCCCCCCGTCACGCTGCCTCCGATGCCTCTTGAGCGACTCGCTTCTGCATCCAGACTTCGTCGAACTCCTCGCCGAACTTCGTTCCAATCCCCCGGAATCGGCCGCACTCCTCGAATCCCTGTTTGCGGTGAAACGCCAGGCTCTGCTCGTTCCGCGACGAGATGCTCGCCAAGAGGCACTCAATCCCCTGCTGGCTCGCCTGGGTGCTGAGCCATTGGAGAATGGCCGTGCCGATGCCCTTGCCCGTGGAGGTGGGCAACAGGAAGTAGGTGATCAGGGCCGTGCGTCGGAAAGCCGGGGCCGGATGATAGGGGCGAAGAAACCCGAAGCCCACGATCTGGCCCCCGTCACCCCGGACCGCCACCGCCGGGTAGCCCTGGATCGCTTCCAGCAGTTTGTCAAAGAAGCCGTACGGGACCGGCTTGTCCGGGTACGCGGCGAAGCTCTCCGTGACGAAATGGTTGAAGATGTCGATGACCGCCTGTTGATGGGCGTGGGCCAGAGGTTCCAACTGGTATTGCATCGGAAGATTGCCGATCGCGGCTGGGTACGGGGTGAAGTGACGGAAAAGGGGTCATTATACGGCGGGCCGTTCCGCCACGCAAAAGAAGAACTCGGCGCCGATGTTCGACGGCCTCATCGCGCGCACGCGATAGCCGATCGGTTCGAGTTCCCGCTGGAGCCAACGCATGGAAGCGTAGCCCCACCAGAACGGCCCATCGCTTTCACCCTCGTATTCGATCACCAGGCGCATCGCCTTGAACCCGCGTGAGTAGCGGTTGCCCGCCTCAACCAGCAGCACGCCCCCCTCGGCCAAGAGTTCGAAAAGGCGGCCGAGGGCTTGGCGAGTGCCCGGTTTGGTGCCGAAGATTCCCAGCCCGTTGCCCATCAGCAGGATCAGGTCGAACTTCTCCCCGGCGGGGACATCGTCCAGGGTGCGTAGAAACCGGCCGCTGGGAATCGTGCGGCGGCAGTGGTCGCTGAGCACTTCGTTGTGCTCCACGCCAGTCAACTCGGCCGAGGGTTTCGCGAGCTTGAGATAACTCAGATGACGTCCGATGCCGCAGCCGATGTCGAGCACGCGTGGCGTTTCCCGGTCCCGGAGCAAGTCACCGAGGAGTTCCCGCTCCTCGGGTCGGACTTCGACGAAATCGCGGCACGGGAACGACAGTTTGATCCAGCCCAGCCAGCCCGCGCGGCGCATATAGTAGTACACCTCGCGATCCGACGCTTGGACCTGATCGAGCATGGCCCGGGCAAACGCATTCGGCATGCAACGCTCCTCAGGAGTAGGCCGAGCTACCGCTTCATGTGGCGGTCGGCGAAGTCCATGTACCGCTCCCAATCATAGGCGGTCACGTCGTGCTTGCCATGGCGGATGTGGTAGCCGATCGTGCTCATCACCGGCTGCTCCACCGGCGGCATCTCGGCGGCGGCCATGCCGTCGGTGCCCAAGAGCCGATAGACCGGATCGGCCCCCTTGGCCGAGAGGAATTCGCCCCGGGGGTCCGCCCAGCGGTCTTCTTCGGCACTGGCCACATAGACCGGACGCGGCGCGATCAGGGCGAGGAGCATGTGCTGATCGACTGGCAATTGGTCCTCATGGTCGCTGAACTGCACGAAGTTGTCGCAGAACCAGTGGGGGAAGGCCTTGTTGATCACGTGGAGCGTCTCGCCGTAGCACCGCCGGCTCAGGGCCGCGCCTCCACAGCCGGAGTTGTTGGAGATCACCAGGGTGAACCGTTGGTCCTGGGCCCCGGCCCACAGGGCGGTCTTCCCTAGACGCGAGTGGCCCATCACGGCCACGCGTTTGCTGTCCACGTCCTTGTCCGTCTCCAGATAATCCAGAGCCCGGCTCAAGCCCCAGGCCCACGCGCCGATCGATCCCCACTCGTCCGCCGCCGGCTTGGTCTGGCCCGGCTTGTAGAAAAGCGGCTCGACGCCGTTCTGAAAGCCGTCGTCAAAATCGGGATCGATGTCGCCGTAGTAGAACGTCGCCAGCCCATAGCCTCGCTCTAGGATCCGCTCGACCGCCCAGCGGCTGCTCGACGTGCCGCGTGACTTTTCCGTCGCCCGGTTGTTCACGATCGCGTGTTTGGCGTCCGGCCGCATCCAGGAGGTGGAGATCGTAATCCCCGGATCGCTGTGGATCGTGTGGTTGCCGTAGAAGTTGGGCCCCATGAACATCGGCACGGGCTTCTTGACGCCGCCAGGCAAGTAGACCAGCAGATCCATCTTCGGCCCTTCGGGGCGGTCGCTGAAGCGGATCGTCACCTCCTTGCGTGTCGCCTTGCCGCCCAGGGCATCGGTGGCCACGGAGCGGACCTCGAACTTCATCGCCGCCGGCCGCCCCGGCGAACGCCCGTAGACATACTGCTCGAACAGCCGCAAGACTTCCGGCCGGCGCTCTTTCTGCCAGGTCGCCGGATCGGTGACCCGGCGGCCATTGGCCGTCACCAGCGGATCGGGGAGCGTGTACTTGGGCACCTTGGCCTCGTCGTAGATGATCTCCGGATCCTTAGCCACCGCCCGACTGGCGATCGTGCCAAGCAGCAACAGAGTGATCATCGAGACGGTCGTCGAGCGCATCGCAAGTCCTCCTTCATGGCGTCGTTTCTCGGGCAACCCAACGATTATCGTAGCTCGCCCCGCCGCGGGACGCAACGCGCCCCGTTTAGCCCCGACACTTGTGCCGGGCGGCCATTGGGATTCTCCTGGCACAAGTGCCGGGGCTAAACGGGGGCCCCACACCCTTGCTCATGGGACCGTCGCGTGCCATGATGGAATGGTCCGATCGTTTCCACTCGACGAGAACATCATGCTTGAGATCCACCACCCGACCCGACGTCGCTTCCTGCAGCTGGCCGCCGGCAGCCTCCCCGTCCTGCTGACGCCCCGACTCCGCGCGGCAGACGGGACTCAGCCTCGCCCGGCGATGCTCTGGGGCGACACCTCGCGACGGGGTCGGCCATTCGCCAAGGATCCGTCGGTGATCCGCTTCGGCGGCCGTTACCTCTTGTACTGCTCCTTGCCGCCCTACGACGACAAGCGGCCAGGCGACGGCTGGACCATCGGGATCGTCGAGAGTCGGGATCTGGTCACGTGGCACAAGATCGCCGAACTGCGGCCCAAGGACGCCTGCGAGCAAAAGGGCCTCTGCGCGCCCGGGGCCCTGGTCCTCGACGGCAAGGTGCACCTCTTCTACCAGACCTATGGCAATGGCCCGAAGGACGCCATCTGCCACGCCGTCTCCGAGAACGGCATCGACTTCGTCCGTCATCCCGAGAATCCGATCTTCCATCCCACGGGCACGTGGAACGCCGGCCGGGCGATCGACGCCGACGCGATCGAGCACAACGGCCAGATCCTGTTGTACTTTGCCACCCGCGATCCGGCCATGAAGGTGCAAATGCTCGGCATGGCCGCCGCCCAACGCGACTCCGGCTTCGGGCGTCGGGCCTGGACCCAACTGGGCGATGGCCCGATCCTCAAGCCCGAGCTTCCCTGGGAAAAGACCTGCATCGAGGCCGCGTCGGTCTGCCGTCGCGACGGCCAGTTCATCATGTTCTACGCCGGGGCGTACAACAACAATCCCCAACAGATCGGCGTGGCCGCCAGCCGCGACGGGATCACCTGGAAGCGGTTGTCGGACGAGCCCCTACTACCAAACGGTGCCCCCGGCACCTGGAACTCGTCCGAATCCGGCCACCCCGGATTCTTCTTGGACGACGACGGCCAGAGCTACCTCTTCTACCAGGGCAACAACGACCAGGGGAAGAGTTGGCAGTTGTCCTGGGTAGAACTGCGATGGGAGAACGGCCGGCCGTATGTCGCCGGCTGACCGACCGGGATAACGCGAGCCCCAGCGAGCCGTCGCTCATCCCTTCGGTGTCCAACGATCCCTGCGTACCCGATCTTCCCGATACCGGTTCTCGCTCGGCCGCTCTTCGGCCGGATAGCCGAGCACGATCAGGCTGTGCGGCATGACATGCTCAGGCAGGGCCAGCAGGCGGCGCAGGCCGTCGATCCGCGGCTGACGGGGATAAACGCCTGTCCAGACCGCGCCGAGCCCGAGCGCATGGGCGGCCAACAAGAGATTCTCGACGGCGGCCGAGCAGTCGACGACCCAGTAGCCGGCGTGCTTTTCCAACGTCGTGTCGCCGCAGACCATGATCGCCACCGGGGCGTCCTTGGCCATAGCGGCGTAGGGGTTGATCTTGGGCACTTCGTCGAGGATCGCCCGGTCGGTGATCACCAAGAAGTGCCACGGCTGCTGGTTGCCGGCGCTGGGCGCCATCATCGCCGCTTCCAGCACCTCGCGGATCAACTCCTCCGGCACCGGCCGATCTTGATACTTGCGAATGCTCCGCCTCGTGCGGATCGCTTCCAGCGCGTCCATCGTGTTGCTCCCCAAGCTCTTTGCCCACGCCCGGCACAAGTGCCAGGGCTAAACGGGTGTTACTCGAAATGGATCTGGTAGGTCACGTCGTCGTTGCCGATCTCGAAGCCGATTTCGGAACCGCTGGCTTGATACGGGACGTCGGCTTTCTTGAGGCCGTCGAAGCTGACCGCTTCAATCCGGCGGACTTTCGCCGGAGCGGAAACGATCTTGTCCAGACGCAAGCCGATCTTCGCCGGCGCACCGTCGGGAAGCGGCGTGACAACGAGTTTCTTGGCGGCCACTTCGCAGCGGAACGCCCCGAGGGTCTTGGCCAGGCCGAAATCGACCGGCGTGGCGTTCGGTTCCAGACGCGAGACAAGCGAAGAAATCTCGGCCTTTTCGCCGAGCCGGATGGCGGTGATCCCCTTCTTGTCGCTCTCGACGACCAGCGTTCCCACGCAGTAGCGTAGTTGGGAATCGTCGTTGCCCAGCAACCGGTAGCGTTTGGCCGGCTTGCCCTTGGGGTCGTAGAGACCGACGAGGATCTCGTACTCGCCCGGGGGGCAGTCCTCGGGCAAGGTCATCGTCCACTTGTCGCCGGTCGTCACTCGGCCGTTCCACAACGTCGTCGGCTGAGTCGGCTTCCCGCTGCCGCCCATAAACCCGACAAGCTTGTTGCGCGAGACTTGCGGCTGGTAGAAGTGCATGAACACGGTCAATTCCTTGGCCGCCGGCTTCCCGGCGTCCCAGTTGACCAGGACCTTGAACTGCCGGCCGCCGACATGCTCCACGCGTTCGAGCGTGGGCAGGATCTTCAGCGGCGGGTCGGCGTCGTAGCCGCGGCCGTTCACAAAAAAGCCCTTCGAACTGCGTGACTGTTCGACCACCGCACCGCCGATCCGCTCGATGCTCGACTCGATCCGGCCGTTGGTGGCCAGGTAACCATACTGAGGCAGCACGCGGCCTTCGACCGTCCAATCGCTCTCGCCGCGGTTCACATAGACCTTGGCCCCCGACTTCCAGGTGACGAGGATCCGATGCCGATTGTCGCCGTCGAACTGGCAGCCGACGATCTCGTCGTCGGCCAGGCTGCGAATGAGGTCCTGGGCCAGCCAGTACTTGCGCACCGCCCCACGGACCTTGCAGCCGAGATCGACCATCAGGGCGTGGCCGGTCAGCATCTCGCAGGAGATGTAGTCGTCGCTTTCGATCCCGTACAGGGCCCGCGACAGCCCGCCCTGGTAGCGGCCCGAGTAGCCGACGCCGTGGAGGCTCATCCGCGTGTGGTTCACCACGTCGAACCAGGGGACCCGGGCCCAGTCCTCGCACTTGATCCGGTTGTAGAACTGCCGCGGCTTGGTCCCGAGCCGCATGAACTGGCAGTCGGCGCCGTCGATGTAGCCGATCAAGTGGTCGCTGCCGGCTTCCGACACGGTCGGGGCGTTGTTGCCCAGGGTCTCGCGCATCAAGGCGAACGCCTCGCCCCAGCACCGCCGCGTTTCCAGCTTGGAATGGAACTTCCCTTGCCGGTCGTAGTAGTCGAAGCTGTTGGCCGAGGTGAACACGTCGACGAAGTAAGTCGACTGCGGGATACTGGCCTTAAGCAGGGCCAGGTTACGCTGGACGAACGGCCGGATATGGTCGGGCCGCCACTGGTAGCTCTGGGCGGCGCGCCCGTAGTTGATCCACGCCTTGCGCGGCTGGCCCGCTTCGTTGAACGTGATGTGCTCGTAGCTATACCCTTCGGCGTCCGGGTAGAAGTCGATGTAGTTGTCGTGCAGGCCGAACAGCACGCCCCGGTCGGCGCACACCTTGGCCAGGTGCTGCATGTCTTCCAGCGTGCCGAACTTGGGGTTCGGCGGGAAGATGTCGGGCAGGCGGTAGTCATAGCCCCAGCGCTGCCAGTTGTGCATGATCACCAGCGAGTCGGTCGCGCCGCAATCGAACACCCGCTTGAGCATCGCCGCATCGTCGGCGTAGTTTCCGCCCCAGTAGTCAAACACGAACCGCCCCGCCTTGCGTGCCACGCCGCCGGCCGGCTTCTTGTCGTAAAGCGGCCGGTACTTCAGGGCACAATCAAAAGCCCCTTTGGCACTGGGCACGAAGGTCAACATCGACTCGGGATGCGTGTGGAGCGTGTAAACGCGCTCGGCCGGGTCGACCTGGAGGTTGTCGGGCGGCGTGTCAGAAGCCATCAAGAGCGACAGACCACTCTGGAAGTCGAATCCCACGTGGCTGGTGGCCAGGTTGTGTCCTCCGCCCGAGGCCCGAAAGGCCTCCGGCTCGGTGATGCAATAGCCGTGGCCATAGTAGACGCGCGGGGCCTTCTGGTCGGCCGGGCCGAGGGCCAGATCGGTGATCCGCTCGGGGCAGTTCACTTTGACGCGCAAGCCGCCCTGCTCGATCCAGAGTTCCGTGGTCAGGTCGAACCACGCGTCGCTGATCGACATCGGCTGGACGATCCGCACCCGGCCGGTGGCGTCCTGCGTGGCCTGCAGTCCCTTGGCAAACACGATCGGCGTTGCCGCGCCCACTTGCTGGTTCAGGATCGCGATGCGAAGGCCGTCGAAGATCACGCGGCGATCGCCCTGAGCAAAGCCCAGCACGCCATCCGCGAGCCCGTAAGGCCCCAGGCCCACCACCGCCCGGGCGCCGCCGGCCAGATTGAACACCAACACGCTTTTGCCGTCCGCCTGGCCAGAGGTCAATGCGGCGGTGGCCTTTTCGACGAGTTGCCGCTTCTCGGCCTCGCTGAGCTGGGCGGGCGGCAGGCCGGCGATCACCACCGGGTCGCCCCAATAGCACGAATCGCAGGTCGTGCTCCGCTTCGGCCCAGGATGACTCTCCAGACGCAACAACACCTCGCGTCCGGCAAAGCGGCTCAGGTCGGCTTCCCCGGGCGTCCAGACCTTGGCGTCCGTATGGCGTTCGAACAGTTGTTCCTTCCCGACCCAGACGCGGAACGTTACGCCGTCGCTGGCCGGCTCCTTGGGCCCGTGGTCGCGGAGGGCATTGGCAAACACCAACCGGATCGGCTGCGTCGGCGGCAGCTTGAGGCGATACTCGGCATAGACCGAGCCGCCTTTCGGCCGGTACGGCGGGTGCATCTGCAGGGCCTGTTTGGTTTCGCCGCGGGCCACGCTGCTGCGCGTCAAACTGGCCGACGATTTCGGATCGCTCCCCTGCCAACCGACCGGCAGATGGACCAACGGTTGATCAAAGTAGTTCCAGGCCACGCGGTAGTTCTTCAACGTGGCCAGCGGCAACGCGCCGTGCCGGGGGACGACGTTCACCGCCGGTTCTGTCGCGGCCGCGGGCGCCGGCGGCAGTTCCGCCTGGAAGATCTGCACCGCGTGGGCCACGACCGGCTTGCCGGCCTGCGGGAAGGTCGCGTAGACGTGAACGGGATAATGGACCGAGTAGGTCCCCTGCCCTGCGGTGAACTGGAACGTCGCCGTCGCGTTCCCCTTCGGGGCGACCGTCACGCGTC
>JBDKTH010000202.1:0-2110 GCA_039680305.1 Thermoguttaceae bacterium
GGCCAGCGTTTCGAGCATCTACGGCTTGGGTTCGCCAGACGATTACCGGCAGATGATGGTCAGTTTGCGCGTGGGCCAGGAGGTGGATCGCGACAAGATGCTCCGCCGCCTGGTCGACGTCCAGTACGAGCGCAACGATGTGGCCTTTGAGCCGGGGAAGTTCCGCGTCCGGGGCGACTGCGTGGAGGTCTATCCTTCCTACGAGCAGTTTGGCCTGCGCATCGAGTTCTGGGGCGACGAGGTCGAGCAGCTCTCGTTGATCAACCCGACCAGTGGCGAGGTGATCCAGCGCGAGCAGGAATTGTACATCTATCCGGCCAAACACTTCGTCCTGCCTGAAGAGCGGATCCAGAACGCGATCGAGGATATTCGGCTCGAATTGGAGCAGCGCCTCGAGGAGTTCAAGAAACAGGGAAAACTCCTGGAAGCCCAGCGGCTCAGCGCGCGGACCCGTTTCGACCTGGAAATGCTCCAGGAGGTCGGCTACTGCCCGGGGATCGAAAACTACAGCCGGCCGCTCTCGGGCCGGGCGCCCGGCTCGGCGCCGGACACGCTGTTCAGCTTCTTCCCCGACGACTATCTGCTGTTTGTCGACGAGTCGCACGTCACCGTGCCGCAGATCCGCGGGATGTATGCCGGCGACCACAACCGCAAGATCACCCTGGTGGAACACGGCTTCCGGCTTCCCAGTGCCCTGGACAACCGGCCGATGAAGTTCGACGAGTGGGAACAGCGGATCAACCAGGTGGTCTACGTCTCGGCGACCCCCGCCCCCTATGAACTCGGTAAGGTCGACGGCCACGTGGTCGAGCAGGTGATCCGGCCGACCGGGCTGTTGGATCCGGAGATCGAGGTCTATCCCGCGCGGGGACAGGTGCCGCACTTGCTCGAACAGATCCGCCAGCGGGCGGCGGCTGGGCAACGCGTCCTCGTCACCACGCTCACCAAGCGGCTAGCCGAAGACCTGTCGGCCTATTTCTCCAAGCAAGACGTGCGCTGCAAGTGGCTCCACAGCGAACTGGACGCCTTCGAACGCGTGGAACTGCTCCGCGACCTGCGCCAGGGGCTTTTCGATGTCCTGGTCGGGGTGAACCTGCTGCGCGAAGGGCTCGACCTGCCCGAGGTGTCATTGGTCGCCATCCTCGACGCCGACAAAGAAGGCTTCCTGCGGAGCGAGACCTCGTTGATGCAGACCATCGGCCGCTCGGCTCGAAACGTCGACGCCAAGGTGCTGCTCTATGCCGACAAGGTGACCGATTCGATGCAACGGGCGATCGAGGAGACGCGGCGCCGTCGCAAGGTGCAGGAGGAGTACAACCGGGAGCACGGGATCACGCCGGAGACGGTTCGCAAGAGTATCCGGGCGGGGATCGAGGCCGTGGCGGCCGCCCACGCCCAGTCGAATGCCGCCGTGGGCCGGACCGACGATGCCCAATACATCACCGAAGAGTATCTCAACGAACTCGAACAAGAGATGCTCGCCGCGGCCGAGGCCTTGGAGTTTGAACGGGCAGCCGCGTTGCGCGATCGGATCATGCAGCTTCGTGATCAGGTCGGCAAGCGGGCCGACGAGGTGGAGCTTCGCCATTCGACCCGCGCGGAACGCGGCCACCGTCGCAAGAAAGGGCAACGAGGCCGTGGGACGGTTCCGAAGCCCGAGCGGCCCTAGCGATTAATCGCTGATGGAGTGAATCCCGAAGAGGCAGATCCAATTTGCAATTTGCATTTTACAATTCTCAATTTGCAATCTTTTCTGATGGGGCAGATTGAAAAGTGAAGATTGCAAATTGAAAATTGGAAATTGAAAATTGCAAATTGAAAAGGGGAAAGACAACGGGCGTCGCCTTTCCCCTTCGAGCAGGTCGTCGGAGAGGTGGTCCTACTTCTTTTCCTCAGGCTGAGCTTCGCCTGGGGGAGTTGCAGGCCGGGCTTCCGGCACTTTTTCCTTGGCTTCCGGCTTGGCAGGCTTCTCGTCCGCGGGTTCGGCGGCAGGCTTTTCGTCCGCAGGCTTGGCCATCGGTTCGGCCGCCGGTTCGGCCGGGGCCTTTTCCTCTGGTTTCACGGCTGGCGGCTCCGCGGGCTGATCGCCCGGCTGTGTCGTGGGCGGTTC
>JBDKTH010000975.1:0-2556 GCA_039680305.1 Thermoguttaceae bacterium
CACGCGGGCGTAGATCGACACGTCGCGGACGCGGTCTTGGAGTTGGACGTCGTCGATCTTCTGCAGTTCGGCGCCATTCATGGAAAGCGTCTCGCGGGGGCTGATCCCCAACTCGGTGGCCACGGCCGCGGCCGTTCGAGGATGATCGCCGGTGATCATGATCACACGCACGCCGGCCTGCTGCGCCTCGCGCACCGAGACCTTGGCCTCGGAACGCGGTGGGTCAATGATCCCCGCCACGCCGAGGAACACCAGGCCGTGTTCGACCGCTTCGGTCCACTCGCCGGTCTGCTCGTCGTGTTCCAGGAACCGGTAGGCGACGCCGAGGGTCCGCAGGGCCTGGCTGGCGAGGTGCTCCACGCCGGCGAGGATTTCGGTCCGGCGCTGGGCGGTGAGCGGGCGGATCTCATGGCCGACCTGCTCGTGGGTGCAGCGGGCCAGGAGGATATCGGGCGCCCCTTTGGAGGCCACTGCGGTCCGCTCCTTGTCCGCGTCGCGGTGGACGGTGCTCATCATTTTCCGTTCCGAGGAAAAAGGCACCTCGCCGAGCCGTGGAAAACGGGCCTCGACTTCGGCTTCGGTCAGGCCGATCTTGTGCACGGCCACGACCAGGGCCCCTTCGGTCGGATCCCCTTCAATCGTCCACTTGCCCTCGCGCTGGACGAGGTTCGCGTTGTTCACCAGCGTGGCCGCGCCGAGGGTCAGACGCAATTCATGGAGCAACTCGGGATCGCTCACCGGCCGTCCGTCCTGGCGGGCTTCGCCGGTCGGGGCATAGCCCACGCCCGTCAGGTCCACCCGGCCGCTGGCGGTGACCATCGTGCGGACCGTCATTTCGTTCTTCGTGAGCGTCCCCGTCTTGTCCGTGCAGATGACCGAGGTCGAGCCCAGCGTCTCCACGGCAGAGAGCTTGCGCACGATCACGTGCCGCTGCGCCATGCGCTGCACGCCGAGCGAGAGCGTCACGGTGGTGATTGCCGTCAGCCCCTCGGGCACTGCCGCCACGGCCAACGAAACGGCCAACAAGAGGACCTGCACCACGCCGGCAAACGTGGCGACGTGACCGAGGACCAGGAGCGTAGCGGCGATCACAATCGCGATCAGCACGACGGCCAGGCCCAGCCGCTTGCCGACCCAGTCGAGTTCCTCCTGCAGCGGCGTTGGCTCTTCCACGGTCTGGGCCAACGAGTGGGCGATCTTGCCGATCTCGGTGGCCCCGCCGGTGCCTGTGGCAATCGCCTTGCCACGGCCGGTCACGGCCACGGTGCTGCTGAAGACCATGTTTTCCTGGTCGCCCAGGCCGACCTCGTCGGGGATCGGTTCGCTGTCTTTGGTGACCGGCGTGCTCTCGCCCGTCAGGGCCGCTTCTGCCACGCGTAACGCGATCGATTCGATGACCCGACCATCGGCTGGGATCGCGTCGCCTTCCTCGATCAGGAGGATATCGCCGGGCACGACTTCGGCAGCGGGGAGCATTTGCTGGTGACCGTCGCGCAGCACCCGGGCTTGGGAGGCGGCCATGGCCTTCAGGGCGGCCACGGCCTGCTCCGCCCGGCTCTCCTGGATATAACCCAACACGCCGTTGAGCAGCACGATCGCCAGGATCGCCAGGGTCTCGTAGGGGATCGCATGCTCCGGCTCCAAGAGCCAGGCGGCAAACGAGATCGCCGTGGCCACCAGAAGCAACAGCGTCAGCGTGTCTTGGAACTGGGCAAGGAACCGTCGCCATGCGGGCACCGCTGGCGGGGCCGGTAGCTCGTTCCGCCCATAACGCTGGAGTCGTCGACTCGCTTCGTCGCTCCCAAGGCCGTGGCGCGGGTCGCTCCCCAGTGTGGTGAGCACCTGATCCACGGTCTGCTGGTAGTAGATCGAGTTGACGGGCGTTGTCGCGGTCGGATGAGCCATCGCATGCCACGGGGTAAGGGACGTTATGCGAGCGAGTTGAATGCGATCGATCGATAAATACGGAGGAACTGCCGGTCGATTCTCAATTATCTCCGAGGTCCAAGTGAGGTGAAGGAAACTTCGCAGAGGCCGCAACGGGCGATGCCTGGGCCTCGGTGCCAGCGTTGCTCGCCGGCCCTCGCGTGGAGGGCTGCGTTGGCCGTCGGTTTCCCCCCATGCGCGGCGTGTTTGTTGTTGCGTGCGCGGCGACTTCGCATGCGGCCAAAAAAGTTGAGCTTTTCGAAAATCGCGAACTGCTGTAGCAGCAATGACTTCCGTCGCGACGGATCGACGTAAGTTGGGGGCTCTGACGAGGTATGTCGCAAAAGCTGCCCCTTCCGTCCCGTAAACCAATTCCGCGGATGCTGCTCCGGCTCCGCAGCCGAGTCGGGGCCGGGAGCCGCCAGTTCTGCGCGGGCTTCTTCGTCAAGCTGGGACGCGTCGTAGTCATCATACTAGCTAGGCCAGGAGTTGGTTGATCGGGCATCCTCGGAGAGTTCGTCACGCAGCTCGTCCGTCGGACGGGCTTTGACGAAGAAGACCGGTAAGGTAGGGCGGCGCCGAGCTTGCGAGGCCCGCCAGATCCGTGGTGGTGCAGCGGCGGGCCTCGCA